>CAZFQV010000104.1:0-7631 GCA_964521175.1 uncultured Sphingobacterium sp. | reverse complement strand
GTCAGCCAGGAGGCCTGGATATTCTTAACATTGGGCAGCATGATCCGACTCAAAGCGATCATCCGTATATATTCATCGGCAGTAACCTGATTGGTGATGCCTCTTACTTTCTTCAACAAGGTACCATCATCCTGGAAAGGCCAGGGAATGAAAGCGATAAATCCTTTTACATCTTTCGGCTTTTCAGATTGCACCTCCCGAATCCATACCAAATGTTCGAAACGCTCTTCCAGGGTTTCCACATGTCCGAACATCATGGTCGCCGATGTGGTCAGCCCCAACTGATGAGCCGCACGCATTATATCCAGCCATTCCTGTCCGCCACATTTGCCCTTTGAAATTAACCTGCGAACACGGTCGTTCAATATTTCGGCGCCCGCTCCGGGCAGTGTATCCAGGCCCGCTTCGATCAGCGCCTTCAGCACCTCTGTATGGCTCATGCCTTCCAGTTTAGCGATATGGGCTATCTCGGGCGGACCAAGTGAATGTAGCTTAAGTGAAGGGTATAATTCCTTTAACTGTCTAAACAGATCGGTATAAAATTGTAAACCCAGGTCAGGATGATGCCCGCCCTGCAACAGAAGCTGATCTCCCCCGTAACGAAAAGTCTCTTCTATCTTCTGTTTATAGGTTTCTATATCGGTAATATAACTCTCTTCATGCCCCGGCCGCCTGAAAAAATTACAGAACTTGCAATTAGCTATGCAAACATTAGTGGTATTTACATTGCGATCGATGATCCAGGTTACCTTACCATGAGGAACCTGCTTTTTTCGAAGTTCATTTGCCACATACATCAGCTCTGCGGTGGCGGCATGTTTAAACAGGAACAAACCTTCTTCTGCGGAAAGGAATTCGAAGTCCAGGGCGCGTACCAGCAGGTTGGATGTATTCATGATACAAAGATAATCTGATTTATTGGTTTGCATACATGCGGATCTATCAATTGACAAATTAATTAGAAAGTGCGGTCTCCGTTCGGTAAGTAAATTCCGCACGCTTAAGCTAATTGAATAAATTCCCTAAATTCGCGTTTCTATTTAACAATCTATGGTTTCTTTTGAACGCTTCACGCTGGATAACGGGCTCAGAGTGCTGGTCCATGAAGACCCGACCACTCCGATGGCCGTGGTCAATATTTTATATGATGTAGGTGCAAGGGATGAAGATCCCGAACATACGGGTTTTGCCCATTTATTTGAGCACCTTATGTTTGGAGGCTCCGTCAATATCCCTTCGTACGATGAGCCTTTACAGCGCGTGGGCGGTGAAAACAATGCCTTTACGAGCAATGATATTACTAATTATTATATCACCTTGCCGGCAGTTAACCTTGAAACGGCCTTCTGGCTGGAAAGTGATCGGATGCTGAGCCTCGCTTTTTCTGAAAAAAGCCTCGAGGTGCAGCGAAATGTCGTTTGCGAAGAGTTTAAACAACGCTACCTGAATCAACCTTACGGTGATGTCTGGTTGAAAATCAGACCGATGGCCTATAAAAAACATCCATATAGCTGGGCAACAATTGGCAAATCTCTCGAACATATAGAGCATGCAAACATCAATGACGTAAAAACCTTTTTCACCAAATACTATAACCCGGCAAATGCTATTATGGTGGTGGCGGGTCAGGTAAAGCTGGAAGAGGTGAAACGCCTTGCCGAAAAATGGTTTGGCCCGATCCCAAAAGCTGAAAAACCAAAGCGCAGGCTTTTGGCCGAAGACGTCCAGATCGAAGAGCGAAAAGAGGTGGTGAAGGCTAATGTTCCAATGAATTCGATCTACATGGTATTTCACATGCCTGCCCGGATGGATAAAGGCTATTATGTAGCCGATCTTATTTCTGACATTCTATCCAGAGGAAACTCTTCGCGGCTGTTTCGTAATCTTTTAAAAGAGCAAAAGCTTTTTAGCGAAATCAACGCCTATCTTACGGGGAGCCTGGATCCAGGACTTTTCGTTGTAGAAGGGAAGCCCTTGCCCGGAGTTTCAATAGAAACCGCTGAAGCGGCGATATGGGCCGAATTGGAGTATTTAAAAACCCTGGAAATATCAGCCGATGAGCTGACCAAAGTTAAAAATAAGATGGAATCTACCATGGTGTTCTCAGAGATGAGTCTCCTCGACAAGGCCATGAACCTCGCCTACTTTGAGCTGCTTGGAAGTGCTGACCTGTTTAATTCTGAAATTGAAAAATACCTGAAAATAGAGGCGTCTGATATCAGGGAACAGGCACAAAAGATCTTTCGTAGGGAAAATTCGTCCACCTTATATTATTTAGCAAACTAATTATGACCGACAGAAAAATAGCTCCGGCTTTCAGAGAGGTTGAAAAAATAGACTTGATCCGCGCAGAGCCTCATACCGCCGACAATGGCCTTAAAATATTTGTGGTGAATGGCGGTGAGCAGGATCTGATTCGTGTAGAGTTTATTTTCGGTAATGTTAACTATGACCCTTCAAGACCATTAGAGGCATATGCCACTAACAGCATGCTTAATGAAGGAACCAGTGAATTAAGCTCTTCAGAAATTGCCGATAAGATCGACTTTTACGGTGCTTTCTTACAGACCGAATACTCCTATGACCATTCGTCAGTCATATTATATTCCCTGAATAAGCATCTGGCCTCTACTCTCCCTATCGTCAGGGCAATTATTTCAGACTCCATATTTCCACAGGTCGAGTTGGACACATTTATCCGCAACCAAGTACAAAAATTGAGCGTTAGCCTTGAAAAGAACGATTTTCTAAGCCGGAAGATTTTCAATAATATTCTGTTTAATAACACATTATATGGCTATGACACCCGGGCTGAAGACTATGAAACGCTCAGTAGAACAGACCTCGGGGAATATTTTAAATCCGCATACCAGCCGTCAAATTGCACGGTCGTTATTTCTGGCAGGGTAAATACTGTCGCCCTGGACCTGATCGGCCGACTGTTCGGCCAGGACTGGCAAACAAATAAAGCCCCGACACCCAATGTTTTTAATTTTAATATGGGAGTGGGTAATGAACACTATTTCGAGAAAGCCGATGCTCTTCAATCGGCCATACGCCTGGGGAAACTAGCTGTTAACCGATCCCATCCCGATTTTCCAGGTATCCAGGTATTAAACACGGTACTGGGGGGTTACTTCGGATCGCGGCTGATGGCCAATATCCGTGAAGATAAGGGTTACACCTATGGCATCGGATCTGCAATAGTATCCCTCCAGAATGCTGGCTATTTCTTCATCGCCTCAGAAGTTGGAGCAGACGTATGTCAGCCTGCGCTGGATGAGATCAATAAGGAGATCCAAATTTTAAGGAAAGAGCTCATCTCCGAGGAAGAACTTTCATTAGTAAGAAACTATATGTTAGGATCCATGCTGGGCAGTCTTGAAAATGCGATGTCACATGCTGATAAGTTCAAAAATATCTACTTTTCGGGCCTGAACTACGATTATTATCAAAATTATATCCACACAGTAAGAACAATCCGTCCGGCGACTTTGGCTGATTTGGCCAATAAATACTTTGATACGGATCTCTTCCAGCGGGTGATCGTTGGAAAGAAATAATAATGCAGGTTTAATTCATTAGTATAGCCCTGGCAAACAGGCCAATGAAAAGCAAAAACTCAGCCGATTGATTTCGGCATAAAAAACCTTTGTATTATGTTTGTCTTATGAGTTTGGAAAAACCTGAAAATTATATTGAAGCTCTGATTTTTTCTTCCGAGAAAAGCATCAGCGTAGAAGAAATAAGTCAGGTATTGCATGAAATAGACGAGCAGATCTACAGCAAAGAAGAGATTTTGCAAATGATCGCTGGCATCAAAGAAAAGTATACATCATTGAATCTGGCTTTAGAACTGGTTCATATGGGGGGTGGCTTCCAGTTCCTAACTCGCAAAGAGTATTTTCCGGTTATTAACCAACTTCAGGTTCAGCGTTCAAAGAAGAAACTAAGCCAGGCAGCACTCGAAACCCTGGCTATTATCGCTTATAAACAACCCGTTACTAAACTCGATATCGAACAAATCCGCGGAGTGAATTGTGATTATACGGTACAAAAATTGCTGGATAAAGAGCTTATTCAAATTACTGGAAAATCTGACACCGTGGGAAAACCTCTTTTATATGGCACCAGCGACCTCTTTATGGATTATTTTGGGATTAACTCAACCGCCGATTTACCCCGGTTAAGTGATTTGCAGACGGAAGCCAACGTGATTGGAGCGCAGCCAGATTAAACTGAACCTTCTGAATATAAAAATAAAAAAAAGAGCACCCATTAATTTAAAAACTTACTAATTTTATATTTCCAAAAAAGAACAAAAAAAGTGTAATTTTCATGAGATGAATACGTCAAAAAAAGCACCAAAGGCAGGAAAAGGCTCTGAATTAAAGATTAGCCCCGCAGTGAAATCAAAAAACAAGTACAACCTAAAAGACCCACGAACCCTCATCGACAGCGAAGACGAGGACGAAGATTTCGATATCCCATTAGATGACGATATCAAAGACTTTGATGATTTTGATGATGATGATGACGACGACTTTTGACGTATAATATTCCCGCGTTTAAGGCATTCAGAAACACTGAATGCTTTTTTTATTTAATTTGGCTCCATGATCATTAAAGAAGTAGATGATTCGCGCCCGGCACAAGAGTTTTTGGATACGGCACGAAGAATATATAAAGGCGATAAGAACTGGGTCTGCCCGCTTGATAAAGACATTAAAGCGGTGTTTGATCCTAAACTTAACATTTTCCATAGTCAAGGCTCATGTGCCCGTTGGGTTTTAAAATCGGATGAGGGTAAGCTAATTGGAAGAATTGCAGCATTCATTAATGATAAAAAAGCCTATCAGAACGAGCAGCCTACCGGAGGCATCGGATTCTTTGAATGTATTGATAGCCAGGAAGCTGCTAATCTCTTATTTGATACCGCAAAGAACTGGCTCCAGGAGAGAGGTATGAAGGCGATGGACGGTCCTATAAATTTCGGTGAAAACGATAGCTTTTGGGGGCTTCTTATTGAAGGTTTTTCTACTCCTTCTTACGGAATGAATTATCATCACCCCTATTATAAAAAACTATTTGATGAATACGGATTCCATATCTTATACGAGCAGATTACTAATCATTTAGATATAAATAAGCCCTTCCCGGAGCGTTTCACAAAAATTGCAAACTGGGTTGCGAACAAGCCCGGATATACCTTCAAACATTTGGATGCGAATAAACTTGAGGAGTTTGCGAAGGACTTTATAGAAATATACAATGACGCCTGGCGCGACTTCACTAACTTCGTGCCCCTGAAAATTCAGAACGCACTCGAATCGTTTAATAAGATGAAGATCGTTATGGACGAAAAGCTGATCTGGTTTGCTTATATCAATAATGAGCCAGCTTCAGTAGTGGTTATTATCCCGGATGCCAACCTGATGATAAAAGATCTTAATGGGAAACTGGGGCTGATAGAAAAAATCAAGTTCGTTTATAATCGCTGGAAAGGCGTAAATAAAATGAGAGCGGTAGTGATGGGAACCAAACAGGCTTTCCAGAAACATGGTCTTGAATCAGCTCTATTTATCAAGTTAAAAGAATATGTCATCCCTCTGCAGCAATATGATACGCTGGAACTCTCATGGGTTGGCGACTTTAACGATAAAATGCTTTCGCTGCATGACGCCACTGGCGCTGTTCTTGCAAAGAAGCATGCCACGATGAGAAAGATCTTTTAGGCTGAAACGACTAGAGCATTAAAAAGACCTCCCGAGCTCAGATTTTTTAATGCTTAGCTTTTCTAAGCTCTTCATACAGTTCGATAATCTTCTTTTGCAAATCAATAAGTTCTCGCTCCCTGTCCTGCACTTTCCGGGTTAGGTCATCCATCTCAGAATTATATTTCTCTTGATTTTCTGTGTCATTAAAATTGAGCAATTGAACCACTGTCATATCGAAAAGTTTTGAAATCTGTTCCAATCTTGACAAATTAACGTCCGTTATACCGGTCTCTATTTTAGAAAACGCTGGAATTGAAATTTGCAGTCTTTTAGCAACATCTTCTTGGCTCCAGCCCTTTTGATGTCTTAGTAGTCGGATTTTTTTACCTAAAGTCTTCATATTATCTTTTATTTCATTCAATACAATGATTTGCTCGAACTCGCCAATCGATCTTTCTTTTAAATTAACCTCTCAAAAACCCGTCCAATTTATCTAAGTCAATAGTCATACCACATGACCTCAAACGCAAATATTCAGAGGAATTAGTTTATAATCCCGTTCATATATCGCAAAATTCTTGCCTGTTAGAACAAAAATCCAATAAAAAAATATAATCATAAAATATTTTCAGTCGTCTTTACCTAAATACGCTTAAAAAAGTATCGAAAGTAGAATAAAAATATCATTGAAAATAAATGTGAATAGCATAGCTATGATCGCCCGAATGACAGGAAGAAGTCTTTTTGTCTATTATTCAAGACAATTCCGCATGACTGCGTACGGGGAAATGGAATCTGGCAGCCACCCAATTATCTTCTTTTTCATGCAGCTCATAGATCAGTCCGCAACTTTCTGCCTTCTCTCTGATCATCGGCAGATCAGATGCTTCGTAAAAGCCACTGAAGAATATTTTACCTCCGGGTTTAAGCACCTCCGTATATTTTTCCATCTGGCCTAAAAGAATATTACGGTTTATATTTGCAAGGATCACATCGAATTCCCGTTCCGGAATAGCTTCCAGAGATCCGCAGAGCGGAGTAATGTTATCAATATAGTTTAGTGCCCCGTTTTCAACAGTACTCTCAAAACACACAGGATCATAATCTATGGCAACAATCTCTTCAGCACCAAGCATAGATGCCAGAATGGCCAGAATGCCAGTACCACAACCCATATCCAATACGCTCGCTGTCTTGAAGTTTTCCGCCATCATCAATTTCATCATCAGCGAGGTGGTTTGATGGTGACCCGTTCCGAATGCCATCTTAGGATCCACAACTATCTCATATTCATATTCGGGATGAGGCTCATGAAAAGTCGCTCTGACATAGCAGCGTTTATCAATTAAGATGGGTTCGAAATTATTCTCCCACAACTCATTCCAATTCTGCCAGGGAATGTCTTTGATTTGGTATTCAAAAGACATGCTTTCCCGGAATAGATGCAATACCTGTTCAAGCTGAACAAGATCGGGACCGGGCTGTGTGATGTAGGCTTTAAATCCTTCCTCTGTATCCTCAAAAGAATCAAAGCCAAGATCTGACAGCGCATTAATCAGCAAGTCCTTATGGAAATCTTCCGCCAAAAGAATCCTAAAGATAAATTCCTGATATCCCATTAAGCGTTAAAAATTTTTATAATATCTATGAAATCACGTGCCTTCAGCGACGCTCCTCCGATAAGTCCACCGTCGATATCTTCCTGACCAAAAAGCTGCGGTGCATTTTCAGGATTACAGCTTCCTCCATAGAGAATGCTGAGATTCCGGGCCAGTTCATGATTATAGTGTGCCTGCGTTTTTTCTCTGATATAAGCATGGATTTCCTGAGCTTGCCCGGGGCTGGCCGTTAATCCCGTGCCTATCGCCCACACGGGCTCGTAAGCCAGAATGATCTTGCTAAACAAGGCTTCTT
>CAZFQV010000103.1:2345-7644 GCA_964521175.1 uncultured Sphingobacterium sp. | reverse complement strand
GATCGAAGTTTTTAGCCCACTGAAGCTGAAATCAAGTCCGGGCACCTGCGGCTCGGTAAATTTGTACGCTGAGGAGTTCCCCTCTTTGGCATACTTATCAATCAGCGGACCTCCCGGATAGGGAAGTCCGAGAATCTTAGCCGTTTTATCAAAAGCCTCACCTGCAGCATCATCCGTGGTTTGTCCGATGACTTCCATGTCAAAATAGTTCCTCACCAAAACAATCTGGGTATGTCCTCCTGAAACAGTCAAACATAGAAAGGGAAAGGAAGGCTTTTCATCGGCAATAAAATGCGCTAAAATATGCGCTTGCATGTGGTTTATCTCTATCAGGGGTATCCCCCTCCCCAGGGCAAAAGCCTTTGAAAAAGATGTTCCGACCAAAAGTGAGCCTAATAAACCCGGACCGCGGGTAAAAGCTACAGCATCAACGTCATTTTTATGTATTTTTGCCTGCGATATCGCTGCTTCAACAGCAGGAACGATATTCTGCTGGTGGGCACGTGAGGCAAGCTCAGGGACCACGCCGCCATAATTCTGGTGGATCAGCTGGTTTGCAATAACGTTGGACGAGATTTTGCCATCAATACATATTGCTGCAGAAGTGTCGTCGCAAGACGACTCGATGCCAAGGATTATTGCCAAAACTATATTGTTAAATAGATGTTTACAGACTAAAATACAAATTTATCAAAAAAGTCCTAAGAATTAGTCTCCGCATACTCGCCGCCATAATATTATTGCTGGTAGTACTTATTATTGCGATTCAGTTTAAATCCGTACAGACTTATTTTGCAAAAAAAGCAGCAAAATATCTCTCGACTGAACTGCAAACCAAAGTAGAGGTGGGTAGCTTATATATAAAGCCGTTCAAATCATTGGTACTCGACAGTCTGTATATCGAAGACCGTGAGCAGGATACGCTCTTATTTTCTCCGAAATTAACTGTCGATCTTAATATCTTATCTCTCTCGTTAAGAAGGGTTTCCGTCAATACTATCCAGATGGATAATGGAAAGTTCTACCTTAAACAATACAAGGATTCAGCGACCAATCTGGAATTTATCGTCAATTATTTCGATACCGGCACGCCTACTCCAGCCGTCAAACCCAGAAAGCCCTATAACGTCACTATCGATAAGATCGTCCTAAACAACATTGGGTTCCGATATAAAAACTATAACAACGTCAAGGCTGTGGAGGGGATGAATTTCAATGATATAGACCTGTATAAGCTCAGTACCATTATCCTTGACCTCGATACCAAAGCGCACTTAGCTAAAGCAGGCATCAGAAATCTGACTTTCCATGAAAAAAGTGGCTTCTATTTAAAAAACCTGACAGCAGATGCGATTATAGATACCACCCAAATGGAGTTCAAAAATTTCTTGCTGGAAACTCCGCAAACGAAACTTACAGACTATTTCCTGATGAAATTCAATACTTTCCGGGATTTCGGGGAGTTCACCAGCAAGATATATATGAATGCGCATTTCAGAGATGCCAGGATAAACAGTTCTGACATCAGCTATTTTGCTCCTGGTTTAATGGATTCGAAGATCGATCTGCTGGTGAACGGTAATGCTAACGGTTATGTCAATGACCTAAAAGCCAGGGATTTCTCTGTAAGAAGCGGTCAGGCAACATACCTGAAAGGAGACTTCTCAATTAAAGGCCTGCCTGACGTTAACAAGGCCATGATGGATCTGGATTTCGACCAGATTTCAACCAATAAAAAGGATCTGGATATGCTCATTGCTAAGGCTACAGGTTCTAGCAAAGTGCTTATCCCTTCGATTGTTGACAAATTCGGCAATATAAATTTTAAGGGCCGATTCACCGGGTTTACGAATGATTTTATAGCGTATGGGGAAATTAAAACCCGGCTCGGCCGGGTAGTGACCGACCTTAACCTGAAATTAAACGGCGAAGGTGATCCGGTCTATAAAGGCAATGTGAAAGCATATGACTTTAATATTGGTGATTTGCTTGACGAGCGGGATCTTGGCAGAACCAGCTTTTCTGCCGACGTAAACGGTAGAGGGTTTAAGCTAACGAGCTTACAAGAAAATCTCCGGGCAAGCATCGCCTATTTTGAATTTAAGAATTATCGATATAACGACATACAGGTTGATGGGAACTTCAATGATAATTTGTTTAAGGGTAACATTCAGGTAGATGATAAAAACATAAAGCTCGCTTTCGATGGCGATATCGATTTAAATCCGGAACTCCCTGTCTTTAATTTTAATGCGACAATACGGGGGGCGAATCTGCATGCTCTGCACTTCAGCAAAGACACTCTGCAGATTGATGCCGATCTCAGTACTAATTTCACCGGATCTAACCTTAGCAACCTGGAAGGCACAGTAGATATTGACAGCATAAGGCTAAGCAATCCTGAAAACTCCTTTGCGGTTGATTCCGTCAAACTGATGGCTCGCGGAACTGGATCTGACAGAGAACTGAACATCCGTTCTGATATTCTGGATGCCAGCATTAAAGGAGAATATGATCTAAATACTTTGCCTTCTTATTTTAAGTCGGTAGCAAACACCTATATTCCTTCATTGAGATTAAATTTTGTTGAGCCGGGTACGCAAAACTTTGAGTTCAAGCTAAACATTAAATATTTTGAGCCGATAGCTGCCGTCTTTATCCCTGCGCTAAAGATCCCCGACCAGGCCAGCTTCAGCGGAACCTTTATATCGTCTGAAAATACGGCTAACCTGAGCGGTTTCATAAAATTGATAGAATACAATAAGCTCAAAATCAATAGTCTCATTATTGACGAAAGCACCTCTAAGGATGCCATGAATATCTTTATTACCTCTGACAGGATAGATATTACAGACAGTCTCTATATCAAGAACGTCAACATCGCCAATATTCTGAAAAATGATAGTCTCAGTCTGAATATTAAATTATCCGATAAGGATGCCGTAAACCAGCTGGATTTAAACTCTTTGGTGGAATTTACAGACACCGGCGAAGATAATATCCGTCTTAGTATTTTGCCCTCCGACGTCATTATTAACAGGGAAATATGGAAGATTCAGGAAAAGGTAAGCTTCAGCTTTGATGAAGGACGCCTCCCCGAAGAGAATTTCAACTTGTTCAGGCGGACAAAGATCACAGGGTTTGAGTTATTTAGGGACAACCAGATGCTCACCATAAACGGCATTATATCAAAAGATCCGGCAGATGAGTTGCTCATTGGTTTTAACCATTTCAAATTAACGACCTTTAATTCACTCACCAAGCCGCTGGGGATCACTCTCGGTGGAGAGCTAAACGGCAATGCCAAATTTGCGGGAGTTGAAGAAACTCCAAACATTGAAGCCGCCTTAACAATCGATAGTCTGCGATATAATAGCATAGCTATCGGCGACCTGAGTTTAACTGCGGGGTTGGACAATAGCACCAAACTGATCAATGTGAAGATGGATATCGAAAATGCGGGGAACCGAACGCTGGATATCACCGGCACCTATGATGCCAGTGATGATCAGAACAGTTTGGATATGGATGTGATGATGAGCGATAATGAGGTTATCCTATTCCAGCCTTTTCTTAAAAAGCTGGTTTCTAATATGAATGGGAAGGTATCTGCTAATCTGAAGATTAGTGGCAAGCTGACCAGCCCTCAAATCAATGGGCGGCTGGCACTTAAAAATGCCGGCATGACGGTTAACTACCTGAAAACCCCATACCGGATCAACGATGAAATTCAGGTTGAGAACAGCCTCATAAAATTAAACAACTTAAAATTAAAGGATATTAGAAATAATGAAGCGATAGCCAATGGAACCGTGGATATGGCAAATCCGAACAATCCAGATATTCACGTCACCCTGGTAGCCAATAATTTCATGGCCCTCAACACCACCTCGAAGGACAACCCGCTTTACTACGGAGTAGCCTACAGCACCGGTGTTTTCAGCTTTAACGGCCCGACCGACAATATGAATATTCAGATTGACGCAAAAACCGAATCCGGCACCGTATTTAATATCCCCTTGAATTCGTCTGCAACGGTAAGCAGTACAGATTTCATAACATTTGTCGCAAAAGATTCCTCTTTAAATAAGCCTAAGGAAACATCTTTCAACGGCCTTACCATGAACTTTGCGCTGGAAGTAGACGAAGCGTCTGAGGTAAACATATTCACAGAACTGGGCAGGTTATCCGGACGTGGGAAAGCAAAGTTTCTGACGCTTAATATTACCAGTCTGGGCGACTTCGAAATGTATGGTGATTACCTGATCACCAGCGGGAAATTCGAATTTACGGCACAGGATTTTATCAATAAGATCTTTAAGCTTAGCGAGGGTGGATCTATCCGCTGGACGGGTAATCCAACAGAGGCCGCAATTAACCTTAAAGCCCTCTATGAAGTAAGGGCAAGTCTTGATCCCCTGTATCGGGCCGCAGGAAGACCATCGCAAGAACAAAGAGTCCCCGTAGAGGCGGTGATGAATCTGAGCGGCCCCCTGTTAACGCCGGTGATTTCGTTCGATCTTAATTTCCCCGCGGATGCCTATATTAAAGATGAACTGCAATCCTATCTCAGCGATGTAAATAATACCAACCAGCAGGCGCTAAGCCTTATTGTGAGACGCTCGTTTGCTGAAGGGTCAAATTCTGACCTGAAAGGCGTGGCAGCATCGACCTTTATTAGCGCCGGTACGGAGCTTGTATTTAATCAGTTGAATACCATTATAACCCAATCCCTGAACCTGAATACCGTCGATTTTAATATTCGTTCACTGAATGATGCAAGTGCCACTTTCCGGCTGCTTAATGACAGGTTAGTTTTGACGGGTGGTATTACCGACCGTACTTATCGTGATGACAGCTTTGCCGACTTTAACCTGCTCGGAAATTCATCAGTGGCAAGAGACGTAGAAGCTCTTTATCTCATCAAAAAAGATGGAAGCCTCGTGATCCGCGCGTCCAATAAACTGAATAACCGGAATCCATTTCTGAACATTAACAGTGCCGGTGAATATGTAAGTGCACTGGGTCTTGTCTATCGTAAGGATTTTGACAGTTTTGGTGAGCTTTTGGGTTACCTGATCGGCAGGAACCGGGAAGAAGATCGTAAAAAGAAGCAATAGCTCCTATCCCTGCTCGCAGCAGGTTAACAGCTAGATTAGCTGTTTTTCATAATCGTATGCCCCATTCTATCTCTCTTGGTTTTGAGATATAATTCATTATGCTGGTTAGACTGGATCTCAATGGGGACATTCTCCACCACCTCCAGACCATAGCCAATCAGCCCGGAGCGTTTCTTAGG
>CAZFQV010000103.1:0-2335 GCA_964521175.1 uncultured Sphingobacterium sp. | reverse complement strand
CCCCAGACTGCGGAGGATCTGTGCTCCGATACCGTAATCACGTTGATCCATCGGGAAACCTAACTGAAGGTTAGCGTCTACCGTATCGAGCCCGTTTTCCTGTAAGTTATAAGCATGCAACTTATTGATCAGGCCAATGCCCCGGCCTTCCTGGTTCATATATATCACTACACCTTTGCCTTCCTTCTCAATCATCTCCATAGCCTTATGTAATTGTGCGCCGCAATCGCAACGGCAAGATCCAAAAATATCACCCGTGATACAGGAGCTATGAACCCTTACCAATATCGGCTCATCCTCCTCCCAACTACCCTTTACAAGAGCCAGGTGCTGTTCTCCCGAGTTAAGTTGAGTATAGGCGACCATTTCAAAATCACCCCATTCTGTAGGCAGCTTAACCGATACCTCTTTCTTTATTAGTGTTTCTGTTTGCAGCCGATAGGATATCAGGTCCTGAATCGATATAATCTTAAGATCAAATTGTTTAGCGATATGGAGCAATTCGGGCAGCCGGGCCATTTCGCCGTCTTCCTTTAGAATCTCCACTAACACACCTGCGGGTTCCAGGCCGGCCAACACAGCCAGGTCGACGGCAGCCTCGGTATGTCCTGCACGACGTAACACTCCGCCTTCTTTTGCAATGAGGGGGAAAATATGCCCCGGACGACCGAGCTCTTCCGGGTTGGTACCCGGATTGATCAGCGCCTTAATAGTTTTGGAACGATCGGATGCTGAAATCCCGGTGGTACAACCATGCCCTATCAGATCCACTGACACGGTAAAATTAGTTTCGAATACTGCTGTATTATTGCCTACCATCAGGTCCAGCTTAAGCTCCTGGCATCGCTCCTCGGTCAGGGGTGCGCAAATTAGTCCGCGACCATGTGTAGCCATGAAATTAATGATCTCAGGAGTGGCGTTAGAGGCAGCAGTGAGAAAATCACCCTCGTTTTCCCGATCCTCATCATCTACTACAATAATTACCTTTCCTGCCTTTATAGCGTCGATTGCTTCGTCTACCGTATTGAACATCTTTTGTTTTCTGTCTGCGGACCGGGTGTAATTATGAAAATATGAGGGCCCTTCTCAAATAATCACAAATTTAGCTAATTAGTTCCAGACATAAGTTCACCGTGCAAAAAACAGGTCAGGGTATTGCAATAAAATCTGGCTGATCAGGCCGGGGTCTTGGATTTTTTGGGCAATAATGACTTAAACCACCTCTTATAATAATCAAGATCGAATAAAACTGAATCTACCGTTGCCTTATAAGTTAGAAACGCTCCCAGCGGGGCGAGTATAAAAATAGCGATCCACATTCCGAGAAATGGGTCCAACGTCCCCTGCTTAACCGACTTTTCACCGATGGTGGATATGATATGATAGATAAGGAAGAAAATGATAGATACGACAACGGGGAGCCCTAAACCGCCTTTCCGGATAATAGCCCCCAGCGGCGCCCCGATAAAAAATAATACGAGGCAGGATACAGCAAGAGTAAACTTACGGTTCAATTCGATTAAGAAGCCCCTGATACGAGCTTCATTGTCCTGGTTATAAAGCACCTTTCTATTCAAAACATCTCTGACAGTTTGTAGCTGATCTTTTGCGCTCTGGATCGATTGCAGTCTCTTTTCTTGAGGAATAAGGGTCAGCACGTCCTTATATTTCCCTGGAATTTTTATAGAACCTGCCACACCCGTAGTATCAGTCCTGGCTGTAGTATCAGTTTTGCCCAGGGTATCAGCCCGAAAAGGTTTAGCAAGCTGCTTCAGATCGGTATAAACAGATCTGACATTGCTGTCACCTTTCGTGATAAAAGAATCTCTATAGAAATTCAACTGCCGGAGGTTCAGCATCGCATAGTTCGATTTAAAGAGTTCCTCATCCGTCCGCTTCATCTGGAAGCCAGACAGGTCGAATTTTTGTTCTGTTTCTTTAAATTCCGTCCGCATAAAACGTTGCCGCGGATTGTAAACTCCGGTAGTTCCGGGCGTTTCCTCGTAACGCTTCCCATCCTTTAGCTTAAGTACCAGCAACTGGTTATCATCGCTAATGAACATTTGCCCTTCCCTGGCCATTAGCACATTGATGTTCCCGCTATTGGTATTACGTTCGTAGATTAGAACGTCATGCAGGGTTTGATCAGGATCTTTTTTCTTCACTCTTATCGAATAGCCCGGGATACTATTGTTAAAGATGCCCTCCTTGATCAGAAAGGCGGCCTTCTGATTCCGGACATCATACAACAAAGACCCCATTTTAAGATTCGCCACCGGAAGCATGTAATCGGAAAACAGAAAAGCAGCAACGCTCAGTAAGCTTACGCCCAGGA
>CAZFQV010000102.1:0-7655 GCA_964521175.1 uncultured Sphingobacterium sp. | reverse complement strand
TAGGTTTTCTGCGGTGAGATCAGGCTGTAATGCGACACTCTCGGTAAGCAACATAGTCTTCGCGCCCGATCTTGCGGATTGTATGGAAGCCGCAATACTGCCAGCATTGTTTCCTATGACCAGCACCCCTGTTCTAACAGTTTGTGCCGGCAAGCTGAAACTCATAAAACCCAGAATGATAAATGATAAAAGCTGTTTCGTCATGATTTTAGTCAGGGGCTTAAATTAACGTTTCTTTTGAGAATAAAAAAACCCCTTCCGACATTCGAAAGGGGCTTCATAGGTATAAAATAGGACTTTATTGTCCGCTGGATTGAGCTTCTGATCTCAACGCATCGTTGGCGACAATTACAATCTCTACGCGACGGTTCTGTGCCCTGCCACTTTCTGTAGTGTTATCGGCAATAGGCTCGGTTTCACCTCTTCCTTCAGTGGTCAAACGTGATGCAGCAATGCCTTGACTTACTGCATAAGCACGGACTGAGGCTGCACGTCGTTCTGATAGCTTATAGTTATAAGAGTCAGTACCGGTAGCATCTGTATGCCCGACAACAAGAATATTGGTTCCCGGATTATTCTGCAATGATGCAGCAAGCCCCTCTATATTGCTTTTTGCGACCGGCTTAAGATCAGACTTGTCGACATCGAACAGAATACCTGAATCGAATTTGACAATGATACCCTCGCCTTCGCGAATCACTTCTGCATTCGGAACAGTCTGTTCGATTTCTGCGGCCTGACGGTCCATTCGCTTGCCTATGTAAGCACCAGCAGTTCCGCCGACAGCGGCACCTATGATAGCACCTACCGCGGTGTTTCCTGCTTTTTTACCAATAATTGCTCCTATCGTGCCTCCGGCAGCTCCGCCGATTACTGCACCTTTTTGAGTTTTTGTAGCTGTTGCACAGCCCTGAAAAAGCATTGCAGAAGTGGCAAATGCTAGTCCCAGTGTTGCCAGTTTAATGCGTGTATGTTTCATATTCATATATTTATTTCTAATAACCCTTGTTTTCAAAGCAAGTGCCAAAATAATAAAGACCTTAAATTTGTATTTACATTATGGAAAAAAATAAAAAGGTAATTAGTCTGTTGGGGTGTGGCTGGTTGGGGTTTCCGCTCGCAATCGACTTAATTTCACAGGGGTATATCCTCAAAGCTTCTACTACAAGTTCCGAAAAGCTGGAATTAATGAAGCAGTCAAAGATTGACCCATATTTAGTACAGTTTTCCTTGTCTGAAACTCCGAAAGATATAGATGTCATGCTGGACGCAAATGTGATAGTAATATCGGTGCCGCCCGGAAGAAGAGACCCGGATGGACCTAAGATCTATAAAAAGATGATATCAGAGCTGTGTGAAAGAATACCCCGGTCGAAGATCGGGCAAGTAATCTTGATCAGCTCCACTTCAGTATATCCTGAACACAACCAGGTAGTGGATGAATTTTCGGACTTATCTCCTACAACAGAGTCAGGCATACTGATGGCCGAATCCGAGAAAATGTTAAAAGCGGTATTGCCAAATATCGTAATACTTCGGCTGGCCGGACTTATAGGCCCCGGGCGCATGCCAGGCAAGTTCTTTGCAGACAAGAAGGGAATATCCGGAGGCCTTGCGCCTATAAACCTTATTCATAGGAAAGATGCCATCAGAATAATTCGCAGACTAATTGAGAGTGAAAATGCCTATGGCGTTTTTAATGGCTGTGCTCCATCTCATCCAAGCAGAGAGGAATTTTATGGCCTTGCAAGCCAGATTGAGAAACTAGTCCCTCCGCAATTTATATCTGAAATGCATGCCTGGAAGATCGTTTCCAGCGCTCGGCTGGAAGAGGAATTGAATTTCAAGTTTGAAATTTCATCCCTAATGGACTGGCTTAGAAATCAACAATTGTAATTATTATTGGCCTATAGACAATTTTGTCTTGTATCTCAGATTCTTTGCTTAAATTTATAGAATAGAATTCTGCAATATAGAATTTACAACTAATCAATACTACCATGAATATTTTTGTCGGTGGACTCCCATTTAAAGTAGATGAAGATGAGCTGAGGAGGCTTTTTGAAAAATATGGAGCGATAAGCTCAGCTAAACTGATTGTAGACAGGCAAAGCGGAAGAAGCAAAGGTTACGGTTTCGTAGAGTTCGAAGATGAGGAAGCGGGCAGGCTGGCCATTGCCGAGCTGGATGGAACGGAGTTATATGGAAGGACTATTGGTGTCAGGATTTCTGAGGATAAGGCGCCCAGAAGCTAAATCAGCACCGATCATAACCTTTAGCTGCTTTTGGGATATATATCTGATTATAAGTCGTTTATATAGTAAACTGCCGTAACAATTTGGGTGATATTCCTGATTTTTGATTTGGATTTTTGGAAAAAACGTATTTTTGTATAAATACAAATTGTTTTTTGGAAAAATCAGCCATGATCTTTTTCAAGATTAAACAAGTAATTTATTCTAAAATTATGAGAAAACTAATCGCTCTTTGCGGAATTGTCGTTTTGTTCGTGGCAGTGTCAGCATTCAGGACCGCCGATTTACCGGCCGAATTTAAGTTTGAAAAGGAAAGCTATGACTTTGGCAAGATCCCACAGGGTAAGCCTGTCAGCGTTGATTTTACATTTACAAATATCGGCGATGAGCCTCTTATCATTACAAATATTGAGAGTTCATGTGGCTGTACCGTACCGAAATACACCAACACTCCTATTCAGAAGGGTAAAACTGGTGTGATAACAGTTACCTATAATGCAGCAGCTTTAGCTCCGTTCAGCAAAGGCCTGACTATTCGTTCGAATGCTAAAACACCGATCAAGGTGATCTATATTAAAGGCGAAGTTGTAGCAGCTTCGGCCGATTAATTAAGCGATTTTCTGCTCAATGCAGTAAATGCCCTGTGTGATTTGTTCACGCAGGGCATTTTCATGTTAAAGACTTGGTGTTCTACCACCGTCCACCGGTAGGTTTATTCCATTGATATAAGCAGCAGCTGGGCTGGCCAGGAAGGCAATTGCCGCAGCCACCTCGTTCGGTTCCGCGACTCTACCTACAGGAATCGAACTGGTCATATCTGCCAGAACATTATCCTTACTTTTGCCTTGTGCTGCAGATGTGGTATCAATTATTGATTCTAAGCGTCCCGTCATGGTATAGCCGGGCAGAACATTATTGACTGTTATGCCCCAGGACGCGAGTTCGAAGGCCAGGGTTTTTGCCCAGCTTGCGACAGCTCCACGGATTGTATTGGATACACCCAAACCCGGCAGAGGTGTTTTAACTGAAGTGGAGATTATATTTATGATGCGGCCGAAGCCTTTCTTTTTCATTGCAGGCATCACGGCCTGGGCCAGGATCTGGTTACATATAAGATGTGCATTGAAGGCTTTCAGGAAATCCTCCGAAGTGGCATCTTTAATAAGGCCCGCCGGAGGGCCTCCCGTATTATTGACCAGTATATCAATCTCGAAATCTTCAATATATTTTCCGACAACTGACCGGAGCTGCGCGGGGTCAGAAAAATCAGCTACTAAATAAGTGTGCCCAAGGGTACCAAGATCAGGAATATCGTGTAGGGTATCGATCAGCTTTGCTTCATTTCTGGCCAGCAGGGTAATGTCCGCCCCTAGTAGCGCCAGCTCGATTGCCGCGGCCTTGCCAATACCTTGCGTGCTCCCGCAAACAAGGGCTCTTTTACCGTTGAGGTTTAAATCCATTGTATTTTAAATTAAGAAAGAAAATAATTATCGTGCAGTTTCTTTAAGACACCCGGGTCTTTCACCACGTTAACCACGTCTTTTCGTTCTTCATCGCCAGTACTCTTTAGATACGAAAGGATAAGTCATGCCCGAAATTTAGATAAAATCTCCGGCTTTCCGGGAACGTGCACCCGATATTAATATTAATATCGGTACTTCCCTTTCCAGAGCGACCTCAGCCGTTCTCTGAGCTTATCTTCGGCGGCATTTTCTCCCGGGTCATATAAGAGAGTACCGCTTAGCTTTTCGGGGAAATACTCCTGGGGAGAGAAACTATTCGGCCGGGCATGTGAATACTGATAGTCTTTACTATATCCAATATCTTTCATTAACCTGGTAGGTGCATTCCTTAGATGAAGGGGTACAGACTGGTCGCCCGTTTTGGATACCAGTTCCTGGGCCTTATTTATAGCTTCATAACTGGCATTGCTTTTTGGAGAAGATGCGAGATAGGTGACCGTTTGGGACAGGATGATCCTGGATTCAGGCCATCCGATCACGTTGACGGCCTGGAAGCAGTTATTGGCCAGTAACAAAGCATTCGGATTGGCATTTCCGATGTCTTCGGAGGCCAGTATAAGAAGCCGGCGGGCAATAAATAATGGATCCTCCCCTCCTGCGATCATCCGGGCCAGCCAATAGACTGCAGCGTTGGGGTCACTTCCGCGGATAGATTTTATAAACGCCGAAATGATATCGTAATGCTGTTCACCCGTCTTATCGTATATCGCCATATTTTGCTGTACATATTTCATGACCAGCTCATTAGTTATCTCGATATCCGGTTTATTAACCGCAGTAATCACCAGTTCCAGCACGTTCAGGAGCTTGCGGGCATCACCCCCTGAAAGACGGAGCAGTGCTTCATATTCACTAATCCGGATATTTTTTCGTTTCAGATATTCATCCTCTTTTATTGCTTTTGTCAGGAGCTCAATTAGATCATCTGCAGACAAACTTTGTAGGATATAAACCTGACTCCTGGACAATAGAGCAGATATGACCTCAAAAGAGGGATTTTCTGTGGTAGCTCCTATAAGCGTCACTAAGCCTCTTTCTACGGCGCCGAGTAACGAATCCTGTTGTGATTTTGAAAAACGGTGAATCTCATCTATGAAAAGGATAGGAAGATTTTCATTTTCATCCTTGAGCCTGGAAGCCTTCTCTATGACATCCCGGATATCCTTTACACCAGAATTTATGGCACTTAAGCTAAAGAAAGGCCGGCTCAATTGCTTGGAGATAATCAATGCGAGGGTTGTTTTCCCCACTCCTGGAGGACCCCACAAGATCATTGACGGAAGATTTCCGCCTTCAATGGCAAGCCTGAGAACTGCGTCATTACCTACCAGATGTTTTTGACCGGCATAATCGTTCAGGGTAACCGGACGCATGCGTTCTGCCAGTGGGGGTATAGTTGCCATAGATCGAGATATGAAATTGCTGCCAGCACGAAGGTAAGGAAGCAAACTCTTATTTTTTAATCTCCCGAAGGCCTCCACCTATTTATAGATTAATTTTACACAGCTTATAATTTTATGATCTTTTATACGTTTATACCCATCGGGATCCGACGGTACAGCAGGTTTTAAGATGGGAATCGGCCTAGTGTTTAACTTAATGCGAAGTATATATAAATGAAGCTAATTCCATTAGCCTTCCTGTTTTTTTTATTATCAACGGAAGGTAATTTTTGTCGTGCAGAAAGCACGCTGTCCTCAAATTATATTTCGAACGGTATTCCACTTTACTGGAGTATCAAACCGGTAAATTCGGTGTACGACTCCCTCAAAGCCGAAGCGAAAAAAAGCGTTCTTACGGATGATTCTCATATTCTAAACGAATATATTCTTGCCTTGCAGTTCCGCAATCAACTGGGTGTTGCTGCAGCTCCCTTGCCAATATCCCCGATTTCCGCAGGGATTTATACAGGTACACTCTATGGCGATTCGTTAAGTGCTGACGATCAACTTCTGTTTCTTTACAGGAACCTGGGAGACCGGAAGGCAGAAGCGGAATTATTGAGTTCTCTGGGGATCAAAGCTGCTGTGAAGGGAGATCTGGATAAAGCACAGTTGCTACTGAAAGAAGCACTATATATTAACGAAGAAATAAAAAATAAACCCGCGATATTAAAAAACTACCTAAGTCTCGCCCGAATATATCATTTCAAAAAGGCATTTGAAGATGCGAAGATGTACAATGAGTATATTCTTAGGCTTGCATCTGCCGGCGCGGATAATAGTTATCTGGCTATCGCTTATGCGAATCTCATAGAAATCTGTACCATACAGCAGAGATACAAAGAGGCTGAATCGATGGTTATGACCAAAGCTCTCCCGTTAAATTACTATAAGTTAAAAAGCAAGGCAGGCACTATAAAGTGTTACGATCAGCTTGCCGCAATCTATCAGGCTCAGAAAAGACTGTCGGAAGCCAAGTGGTTTTATATTCAAGCGAATATGCTTGCCCGAAAGACAAATGATACACAGGAGATAGTTAACTCATTGGTAAACCTGGCTAAAGTAAAAACCTTAATCGGCGATTATCAGCTGGCTTTAAGTGATTTCGGTGAGGCCGAAACTTTATCCCGGATTAATAATTTCGGTTACAAGATGGTTGAGATTAAGAACGAACAATCCAAGGTCTATAATATGATGGGAAATACGGGTGCAGCACATTCCGCCATGTCAGAATATACGACTTTAAAGAAAGCTTTCCTTAGCACCATCCATTGATTTTCTATCAAACGGTCTTGTAGGAGCACCCCAATATTGTATTCATTACACAAACATGTTACAAGGTTCAGATATCAAATCTATCTTTGCCATGTTTATATTTAACGTTTTGTGCGCAATTAGAGACTCCTATTCTACAATGGATTTTAAATTAATAAAAGAGATGTTAAAAAAAATATCCCTGGCTTTACTAATGGTCGCGGCTTTTGCCTGTCATGCAGATCCGCGTATTGTTGCTGTAGTGTCAGAAAATGACCTGAAACCTGACCTAAAACAATCTGTAGAGGCAAAGTCTCTAGTCGAGTTGTTAGAGAACTTTCATTATAAAAAGGTGGTAGTAGATGATCAATTATCTTCTCTAATCTTTGATGATTATCTGAAGGCTCTGGATCCCGGGAGAAGCTATTTCCTGCAAACGGATATCGATAGTTTCGAGCAATATCGCACAACATTGGATGATGATCTCCGCGAAGGCGACCTCAGCGTGGCGTTTTATATCTTTAATGTATATCAAAAGAGATATGAAGACCGAATAAATTACGCAATAAAGCAAATTGACAAAAAGTTCAATTTCGCAAGCAATGAGATTTATACTTATGATCGGGAGAAAATGCCATGGCTTAAGTCGCAGGCAGAATCCGATGATCTTTGGACTAAACGGGTGGAATATGAAATACTCAACCTGAAAGTTACAGGGACAGAGGAGGCAAAGATCAGGGAAACGCTGAAGAAGAGATACGAGAATCTTTCTTCACAAGTCTTTAAATTCAACAATCAGGACGTGTTTCAGATTTTTATGAACTCATTCACCGGGTCTGTAGAAACCCATACCAGCTATTTTGTACCTAACCGGGCACAGGAATTCAACGAGGATCTCGCACGCACCTTTGAGGGTATTGGTGCCAGACTTCAACTGGAGAATGAAGTGGTCAAAATTATTGAGATCATTCCTGGCGGGCCCGCGTTCAAAGCAAAAACACTGGATGTCGGAGATCGTATCATCGCAGTAGCTCAGGGTGACGACGGTGAATTTGTGGATGTAATTGGGTGGAGACTTGACGTGACCGTAACCAAAATTAAGGGACCCAAAGGAACCATTGTACGATTGAAAATTATCCCTGCGGGTCAGGAGATGGCTTCAAAGCAAAAAATTGTAAAAC
>CAZFQV010000101.1:0-7674 GCA_964521175.1 uncultured Sphingobacterium sp. | reverse complement strand
ATAACCTTCCAGCACATCAGCAGGGAAGGCATAGAAAACCTTGGCCCGTCGGTAGAGGTTCTTGCAGAATTAGAAGGATTGCAAGCGCACAAGAACGCAGTTTCAGTGAGATTGTTGAAAAATATTTTAGAATAGATTAACCCAATAGTATCACCCTGGAAGGGGAAATAAAAAATTTGCAATGTTTGATCTTAACAACATACTCCGACCAAACATCAGAGATCTGACACCATACTCGTCTGCACGGGATGAGTTTCAGGGAGAGGCCTCGGTGTATCTCGATGCCAATGAAAATAGCTTCGGGTCACCCCTGCCACATAACTATAATCGTTACCCCGATCCACAGCAGCTGAAAGTAAAGCAAAGACTCAGCGAGATAAAAGGTGTGCCGCCCCAGAATATGTTCCTCGGAAATGGAAGTGACGAGGCAATTGACATTTTATTCCGCGCATTTTGCAGGCCGGGTCTTGATAATGTGATCACCGTACCGCCTACTTACGGCATGTATGAAGTATCTGCCGCAATCAATGATGTCGAAGTCAGGAAGGTCATGCTGACACCGGCTTATCAGCTAAATCTGGAAGGTATTGCAGAGGCAATTGATAAGAATACGCGAATTATCTTCATCTGCTCCCCTAATAACCCCACTGGAAACTCTATAGACCGGCAGGATATTGAAACTGTCCTCGCAAATTTCGACGGGCTGGTAGTGATTGATGAAGCCTATATTAATTATTCCAGGCAGAAAACGTTTATCCAGGAGCTCACAGAATATGCTAACCTGGTAGTTTTGCATACTCTTTCTAAAGCCTGGGGGCTCGCAGGTTTACGTTTGGGGATGGCCTTTGCGAGCGAGGAAATCATAGAGGTATTTAACAAGGTTAAACCGCCATATAATATTAATGAGGCGTCACAAGAGCTGGTATTACAGGCTTTGCAAAATGTCGATCAGGTCAATAACTGGATCAAAGAGACCGTCAACGAGCGTGAAAAACTAATAAAAGCACTATTAGATCTGGAAATAGTAGAAAAAATCCACCCTTCAGATGCCAATTTCATCCTCGTGAAGATGAAAAATCCCGGAGAGATTTACAATTACCTGGTAGGTCTGGGGATCATCGTTCGCGACCGCTCCAAGGTAGCGCTTTGCGAGGGTGCACTACGTATTACGATCGGTACGCCTGCTGAGAACGAAATATTAATTGAAAAACTTAGACAATTTTCAATCAGGAAATGAAGAAAGTATTATTTATTGACCGTGATGGCACGCTGATCGTGGAGCCTCCTGAAGATCTTCAGATCGACAGCCTGGAGAAATTGGAATTCCTGCCCTATGCGATATCATCGCTAAAAAAGTTAATGGACTTCGGTTATGAACTAGTGATGGTAAGCAACCAGGACGGCCGCGGCACCTCCAGTTTTCCTGAGGATGATTTTCAGAAACCGCATCAGAAAATGCTTGATATCCTCCGAAATGAAGGTATTGTTTTCGCAGAGATATTCATTGACGATTCCTTCCCGGAAGATAACAGTCCGAACAGGAAGCCCAATACCGGTATGCTGACTCATTACCTCATCTCGAATCTGATTGATCTTCATAATTCCTATGCCGTCGGAGACAGAGAGACCGATATACAGCTCGCCTCGAATCTGGGATGCAAGGCTATATACTATTCCGCCGCCGAAAACCGGTCAGCCATTCTAAGCAGCAATGACTGGCGGGAAATCACTAAGTTTCTAACTCAAAAAACCGATCGCAAGGTAGATCTGGAACGAAATACGCGGGAAACAAGGATCAGTCTCAGCCTGAATCTGGACGGTAGTGGTGAGCACAATATAGACACGGGGCTGAAGTTCTATGACCATATGCTCGACCAGTTAGCGAAACACTCAGGTGTGGATCTTACCTTAAAGGTCGAAGGCGATTTAGAAATCGATGAACATCACACTATTGAAGACAGCGCCATCGCATTAGGTAAGGCTTTTAAAAAAGCATTAGGAGACAAGAAGGGCATTGAACGTTATGGCTTCCTGTTACCGATGGATGAGGCGCTGGTTCAATGCGCAATCGACTTTTCCGACCGCGCCTATTTTATTTATGAAGGAAGTTTTGACAGGGAATATGTGGGTGACTTCCCTACGGAGATGTTCGAGCATTGGATGAAGTCATTTTCGGAGCATGCGGGATTGAACCTCAATCTAAAGATTATAGATGGCGAGAATAGCCATCATAAAATAGAAGCCAGTTTTAAAGCACTGGCCAAAAGCATTAAACAGGCGATAAAAGTTACAGGAACAGCACTACCAAGTACCAAAGGGGTATTATGACCGGAATCATATACTATGGAGCAGGGAATATATTTTCACTGACAGCCGCTTTAGACCGGCTGAAGATAGGCTATGGCATGATCCATAAGGCCGAAGACTTTGAAAAGTATGATCGCTACATTATTCCAGGCGTGGGACATGCCGGCTCGGCCATGAAAAAACTGGAACAAACCGGTCTGATTCCGTTAATACGTCAACTTGAAAAACCGGTACTAGGTATTTGTGTAGGCATGCAATTGCTGACAAGTCATTCCGAAGAAGGTGATTCAAAATTAACTGATATCATCCCCCTGACAACAAAACTGTTCGATAGAGCGTTAGATATCAAGGTTCCGCATACAGGGTGGAATCGGGTAAGTCAAAAAAAAGGCAATATTCTCTTTACGGGGATTAGACCGGAGACTCATTTTTATTTTGTGCACTCTTACTTTATAGAATTTAATCCTAAATTTACTACTGCTTTAGCAGAATACGGAATAAAATTTTCTGCGGTTATTCAAAAAAATAACTTTTATGGAGTTCAGTTTCATCCAGAGAAGTCCGGCGTAGCCGGTGAACAACTATTAAACAATTTCGTACATTTAGCATAATCTCATGTATATTATCCCAGCAATTGATATTTTAAATGGAAAGGTTGTCCGCTTACGTGAAGGCGATTACGAGCAAGCGACCTTTTATGAAGTAACCCTTGACGAAATGATCGAGCGTTACCATTCTAATGGCACCGAGTTTATTCATATCATCGACCTGAACGGAGCGAAAGGGGATTTTAGCAATCAGAAATTCCTATTCGATATTATCAAAAAAACAGATATAAAAGTCCAGTATGGCGGCGGAGTACGCAGTATCGATAAAGTTAAGGAACTGATCGATTCAGGAATACACCGCATCATTGTGGGCACTCAGGCACTTACCAATGTTGAATTTCTGCCCGAATTGAGTAACGAAATTTGCCGGAAATACAAATCACAGGATCAGATCGTAGTTGCCATTGATGTCCTGGACGAGGTGATTAAGTATTCCGGATGGATGGAGAGCTCGCCCATTAAATTGAAGGATTACGTGGATAAATGTCTAAACCTAGGTTTTTTCAGGTTTCTATGTACCGATATCGACAAAGATGGGAAACTAGGTGGCGCAGGAATGGATCTTTACAAAAAGTTACTGGATCACTCACCCTTTATCAAACTCATCGCATCCGGCGGGATCAGCTCAATGGACGATATTGAAAGTCTTAACGACATTAAGGTGGAGTCCTGCGTGGTAGGTAAAGCGATTTACGAAGGCCTCATCACTATCGAGGAAATTAAAGACTGGAATCTGAGATCTTTGATCAGTTTTTAATATAATCTCTACAAATCATTCGATATGACAGGTAGCCTGGCAAAAAGAATTATTCCCTGTCTCGACGTAAAGGACGGAAGGACGGTAAAAGGCGTAAACTTTATGGCTTTACGTGATGCAGGTGATCCCGTTGAACTGGCATATCAGTATTCACAACAGGGAGCAGACGAACTGGTATTTCTGGATATTACCGCCACCCATGAGCGGCGGAAAACTTTGGTTGAACTTGTTAAAGCCGTCGCCAGACAGATCAATATTCCCTTTACCATCGGCGGGGGGATAAAGGAAATTTCTGATGCCGATGTGCTGTTAAATTCTGGCGCTGACAAGATTTCCGTTAACTCTGCGGTAGTCCGAAACCCGGCGCTTATCGATGAACTGGCCCTGGCCTTCGGAAAGCAATTCGTCGTGGTGGCAGTGGACACCAAGCATATTGATGGTAAAAACTACGTCCACCTGAACGGAGGACGAATTGTTACCGAGATCGAGACAGAGGACTGGATCAGAGAAGTGGAGCAGCGTGGTGCGGGAGAGATCCTATTGACCTCAATGGATCATGACGGCACGAAAGCTGGTTTTGATACAGGTTTGCTAAAAAAAGTAAATGACCATATTGGCATTCCGCTGATCGCTTCAGGCGGTGCGGGGAATATGCGGCATTTCACAGATCTTTTCCTGAGCACAAATGTTGATGCTGCTTTGGCGGCATCCGTCTTTCATTACGGAGAGATTTTAATACCGGACCTGAAAAGAGAATTACAAAAAAATAATATTGAGGTCCGGATATAGCAGGCCGACATCCTGATGGTCAGGTATATAACCGACATGCTATTTAATCCGGCTCATAATACATAAGCAGATGTCAATTGATTTTAATAAAGGCGGCGGGCTTGTTCCGGCAGTCATTCAAGACGGCCAAACCCTGGAGGTACTTATGCTGGGGTATATGAATGAGGAGGCTTATGCAAAGACTCTGGCCGACAGTAAGGTTACTTTCTTTTCAAGAGCGAAAAACCGCCTATGGACCAAAGGAGAAGAGAGCGGTCATTTTTTACACCTGATTTCTATTCAGGAGGATTGCGATAATGATACGCTGCTGATCAAGGTAAGGCCTGAAGGCGCTACCTGCCATACCGGATCCAGAAGCTGTTTCAGTACCGACTTTAATCAGAACTTCATTTTTGAGCTGGAAAAGATCATTGAAGATCGTTATGCTCATCCTTCCGACGAGTCTTATGTCAACCGACTACGGACCAAAGGATTGAATAAAATCGCCCAAAAGGTAGGTGAAGAAGGTGTCGAAACGGTTATCGCGGCCTTGAACGAAACAGAACATGACTTCATAAACGAAAGCTCTGATTTACTTTTTCATCTGCTCGTATTACTTAGAGAGAAAAATGTCAGTCTGAAAACCATAGCGGAAAATCTGGCAAGCAGACATCAGGCTAAATAAATTTACCCCTACCATGATTGAAATTGAGAATAAAGCTACCCTAATAGGGCATCAAAACCCTATTTTAACCGTGGAAAATTCTCAAAAAGAAGGTATCATTTTCACGGCAGGTAATGATAAAGGAGTAGTAGAATGGAGTCTGAAAAAAATGACCTTTATTAAGGTTCTCTTCCCTGTCAGATCTTCGGTGTACGCCTTACATTCTCCTCCGTCTGAGCCGATACTGATGGCTGGCGAGCGCAGCGGGCTGGTCAATATATTCAATTTCGAAGAGCAAAAAATCACCCATCTCCTGAATCACCACAAGCTACCGGTGTTTGAGATTAAGTCTATCCCCTCCAAAAATGAATTTCTTCTTGCCTCGGAAGACGGAACAGTCTCCGTATGGGATATGAAGGACTTCAAGATGCTCTATAACTTCACGGTGTCAACCCAAACGGTGAGAGTGATTAGTGTCAGTCCGGATGAACAGACCGTCGCTTTTGGATCCAAGGACGGCATCATCAAGATATACCGTTTGGAAGACTACAACCTGATTGCGGAACTCAGAGAGCATACCATGCCGGTTACGTCCTTGCAGTATTCTCCGGATAGCAGGTACTTACTTTCGGGAAGCAGAGATGCCCAGTTAAAAATATGGGATACTCTTGATTATAGTATCTTTAAGAATATCCCGGCTCATCTATTTACTATATATGGTATTGCTTTCCATCCTGTGCTTCCCTATGTAGCGACAGCAAGCAGGGATAAAAGTATTAAGATTTGGGATACCCAGAACTATGAGCTTCAGAAAACACTGAGTTCTGAAAAGGGCCATGACTCACATCGACTTTCGATAAATAAGATTATATGGGAACCATTGAACAATGATCTGGTTTCCGTAGGAGACGATAAAATAGTGAAGATCTGGGATATTAACTTTAGTTAGGCCATTCTTTTTAACACTCTAAGCTTATGAGTATATCTTCTCTGCTCAACGCTATAAATACCCTGACTATCAATCCTGTCAATTTTAACCCTTCCTGAAGCATGAATGATCCTTTCCTGATCAAGCATAATGCCCACGTGAATAATCTTGCCTTCCTCATTATCGAAGAAAGCCAGATCACCTACCCTTACTTCCTGTAAAAAAGCCACTAACTCGCCTTGCTCAGCTTGCATCCAGGCATCTCGTAGAAGTTTGATGCCGAACTGCTTGAATACCATTTGAGTGAAGCCGGAGCAATCAATGCCAAATATCGACCTGCCACCCCATAAATAAGGTGCATTCCGGTAAAACAAGGCGGTGTGAGCTATATCCTGACTAAAACTTTCTGTCGATGGTCTAATCGTCTGGCTTACAAGTTTAAATCGTCTACTACCCAGATTAAAGTAGTCATCCGGGCCGGAAGGGATATTGGACCCTGCAAGCAGAAAAAGCGTTTCATTCGACTCGGCTCTGGTAATCAGATGGCTCTGGGATAGTCCCAGGATAGTATGCAGATCGTGTAGAATAACAAAAGTAGTCTGATCGATCTCCGCAAACTGCTTGTGATCTATCCACCCTTCATAATTGTCAAATGCAGTTTGTATCCTCAGCCAGTGGTCATCCTGTTCCAATATCGTAAAGTGATCACCGAAAAGTAATTGTGAGCACATTTCGCTTCTGTCTGAAGGCTCCTCCCGCAAGGGAGCCAGAGATAAATCACAAACCCCAAACCGTTGATCCATAATTGCAAATAAAACAATTTTAACGTAAATTGAATAAAATTGGTAGATGTTGCGAAACATAATTAGGCTCTCCGGCCAGCCGGAGAAGGAAAGTTAATTTAATCATCCGAATAAAAATGATGAGCCCTGATAATGTAAACCGAATTTTGATTGCGGTGGAAGACAGCCCCTATTCAGATCAGGCAATACGCTATGGTATGCTATTGGCCCAAAAACTAGATTCAAAAATCGCACTGGTCCATGCCGATGACATTCCGGTGAGTACGTCCTATGTCGCCGACCCTTTGCTTAATGAAACGCCGCTGATGATCCCGGAAATGATGCACATCCAGGAGGAAGCCAGCAAAAACCTTTTCAATCGGATTCAAAAACAATATCATGACACGGAGATCAGCACTTATAGCAGGATAGGCAGGGCTTCTACAGAGATATTGAGCGTGGCAGAGGAATATAAGGCAGACTTAATTATTATGGGGACGCACGGCAGAACGGGGCTTGATCATTTCATTTCAGGAAGTGTTTCAGAAACTGTTGCAAGAAAAGCTAAATGTCCTGTATTAATTATTCCGAGAGAATAGCAAAATATAAGACGATAATCTGCAGGAGGCCGTCATCCTATGTGCATACGGAGGATTTATCTATGCCCCGGCTTGAATTTAATTGTGTCAATGTGAAAAAGCTTGTTCAAATGCACCAAGTGCGAGGTCGGATAATTTGGGATCCATGAAAAACATGATTTACGTACTGCTGTAAAAAACAAAAGCAGCCTTTTGAGCTGCCTTTTATTTTCTTTATAAATAATCATTCACCATGAAGCCATGCTTTCTTGGCAAGCAGCT
>CAZFQV010000100.1:2996-7691 GCA_964521175.1 uncultured Sphingobacterium sp. | reverse complement strand
ATTTCAAATGTCAGAAAAATGAAGAAGCAACAATTCACAGTGTAAGCTACACAAACGATTGCAGGTTTTTCTATTTTGGCAGAAACCCCAATTTATGCACCTTTTCGCAGCAAAAAGCCATATTTCATCCAGCGATGAGGCCGAAGTGCGCTTCTCGCGGATTAGCTTTCCTTTTTCGAACCGGCGTGGGTGCGTTTTCCATCTAGTTTACTTTTTTATAGCTCCAAACCGCCAGGGCATTCATCAGCATTGCGAAAACTAAGGTTTTAATAAGCTGAGGTAGTATTTCCATCATGCCAGAACCTTTAAGCAGTACCATTCGAATGACCTCCACAAAGTATTTTATAGGATTAAATTCCGTGATTATTTGTGCCCATTTTGGCATGCTTTCTATCGGAGTAAACAGACCACTCATCAGTATAAAAATCACTACAAAGAACCAGGCTATAAACATAGACTGCTGTTGGGTGTTGGTAAAGTTGGAGATAAGCAGACCCATTCCTAAAATGACCAATAAATAAATGGAAGTATAGAGATAAAGCAATAGAATACTACCGACCATGGGTGTATCAAAAATCGATTTGGCCAAGATCAATCCGATAGTCAACAAACTCATACCAATTACCCAAAAAGGGAAAAGCTTTCCAATAATGAATTGGCTTTTACGGATGGGTGTAACATTAATCTGTTCCAATGTGCCGATTTCCTTTTCCCTTACGATGTTCATCCCCGACATGAAAAGAGTGATCATCGTGACTAATAACACTAAAATGCCCGGTACCATGAAGGTTTTATAATCCAGGCTGATGTTATACCAAAAGGAAGGAATACTGGTAATACTTATCGCTTTCATCTTGTTTTCCGGGACATTGTTATATTCTATCCGAATCTCGCGATTGAAACTTTGTATAATCCCATTGATATAGCCACTCTCCGCCCCTGCTGCAGCGCCGTCGATGGCATTGATAAGAATCCCTAAGTGCGCAGTTTTATCCTTCATTAAACTCCGCTCAAAATGATTAGGTATTTCTAAGACTACATCCACTTCTCCCGCCAGCATCGCAGAATTAGCGCTTTTTTGAGCCGGGAAACCTGCCAATATCTCGAAATAGGGAGAAGCATAAAATCTTTGGATAAGTGCGAGAGAGGTAGAACTCTGATCGGCATCGATATAGGCGAGTTTTATGTTCTTCACCTCATAGGTGGCCGCGTTGGAAAGTATTAGCAATTGCAGGATGGGCAGCACGAGGATAAGCGGTAACATACTTTTATTTCTAAAAATTTGCTTGAACTCCTTTTGAATAATATAGCCTATCGTGTTCATTACTCCAATCTGATTTTATATTTTTTTAGGCTCAGGGCAATAAAGAGTACCGTCATTCCTATCAAAATCAGGGTTTCCTTCCATATATAGGCTAAACCCACCCCCTTGAGCATGATCGCTTTGACGATGATTATAAACCATTTGGCGGGAATGACATGACTAATTATCTGTAGGGAAACGGGCATACTCGATACAGGAAAGATAAAGCCGGAGAGCAAGATCACCGGCAGCATCAGGCCCATCAAAGAAATCATCATGGCCGATTGCTGAGTTTCTGCGATTGTTGAAATCAAAATTCCAAGAGCCAGGGAAGTGATAATAAATAATATACTTTCGGCTCCTAATAGAAAAATACTTCCTGCCACGGGCATTTTGAATATAAAGATGCTTAAGACCACGATGACGACAGCATTAATAATAGACAGGAAGATGTATGGAATGACTTTCCCTATGATTACCTGAATGGACTTCAAAGGGGAAACCAATAAGATTTCCATCGTTCCTAATTCTTTTTCACGAGCGATGGATATAGAAGTCATCATTGCCGAAACCAGCATTAAGATGATGGTCATCACCCCGGGTACGAACATAAACACACTCTTTAATTCCTGATTATAAACCATTCGGGTTTGAGGAACGATCTGATATTCTATATGAATGTCGGTGCTTTTTGATTGTTGGTAGTTCTGAAGAATTGCATTGACATAATTGCTTATCGCATTAGCCGTATTCGGATCAGTGGCATCGGTTATTACTTGTATCTTGGCGCTTTCTCCGTTAAACATATTTATGCCAAAATCTTTTTCAAAGTTTATAACGGCCTTTATTTTCCCTTTTTGAAAGATTTTTTCAATATCTGCTTCCCGTTCTATGGTTTGTTTTATACTAAAATACTTAGAACTTGATATTTTATTGATAATTTCTCCGGTCGTGGCGTCTTGGGAATGGTCAAGAATGGCGATATCCACATTATTGATCTCATTGGTAATGGCGAATCCAAAAAGCATGATTTGGGCAACCGGCATCCCAAACAAGATAAACAGCGAGCGTTTATCTCTAAAGATATGGTAGAATTCTTTCTTTACAAAACCTGCGAATCGCTTCATAAATTCTATATTGTTTCTTCAGATAGTCCTATTGGTTTCCCTATTCGACATTTCTAGCCAATTTTAAGAACACCTCGTTCATCGAACTCGCCTGAAACTGCTTTTTTAGTTCCTTTGGGGTATCGAGAGCCGCTATCTTTCCCTCAACCATAATCGACACCCGATCGCAATATTCGGCTTCATCCATATAATGGGTAGTGACAAAAATTGTGGTGCCCTGGTCGGCGGCCCGATAGATCATTTCCCAAAATTGTCGCCTGGTTATGGGATCCACCCCACCGGTGGGTTCATCCAAAAAAACTATTTTTGGCTCATGGAGTAGCGAAACGGAAAAGGACAACTTCTGCTTCCATCCCAAAGGAAGAGAACCAACTAATTTGTCGGCAATACCCTCCAGGCCAAGTTCTTCCACCAGCTGGCTTCTTTTCTCCCGGATTTTTAGCCTCGACAAACCGTATATCCCGGCAAAAAAGTTTATATTCTCCTTTACAGTCAAATCGTCATAAAGAGCAAATCGCTGACTCATATAGCCAATACTTCTTTTTATGGCCTCAGATTGAGTATACACATCATAACCTGCAACTTTAGCTTTACCTGAAGAGGGATGAGAAATTCCGATTAGCATTTTCATTGCCGTGGTTTTCCCTGCACCATTAGCACCTAAAAATCCAAATATCTCGCCCTCTTTAACATCAAAACTAATGGTATCTACCGCCTTGAACTGGCCAAATGCTTTTGTTAGATTCTCGACTTCGATTACATTTTTCCTGTTCATTTCTTGGCGAGTTCCATAAATGCGTCTTCAATAGTGGCATGGGTTTGATCTATCATAATTTGATTAAGACCGGCTGCCTCGAGATAGGACTTTAAGTCTGCTGCGTCAAAAGATTCTCTTTTGTCGGTGTAATGCATAAACTCACCAAAGGGGAATACACTATAGGTATGTTCATAGCTCTGCAGCGCCCGAATCAATTTATAGGTATTGCCTGCATTCACGTTGTATATAGCCTTTGGAAACTTGTTTACTATAGCCCCGGGAGTATCGATTTCTAATATTTCACCATCCTGAATCAGCGCTATTCTGTCGCAAAGAGCAGCTTCATCCATATAGGGTGTAGAAACTAAAATGGTGATATCCCGCTTTTGCAGCGTTTTGAGCATATCCCAAAACTCTTTACGGGAAACCGGATCCACCCCGGTAGTAGGTTCATCCAGGAAAAGCACTTTGGGCTTATGAATAAGGGCACATGACAGAGCGAGCTTTTGTTTCATACCACCTGATAACTTCCCGGCACGACGGTCTTTAAAGGGCTCAATCTGTTCGTAAATACCCTTTATCAAATCGTAGTTCTGTTCAATCGTAGTGCCGAAAATAGTAGCGAAGAACTGGAGATTTTCCGCAACTGTCAGATCCTGATAAAGAGAAAAACGTCCTGGCATATATCCCACAGACTTACGGATAGCCTTGTAATCACTCACTACGTCCAATCCCGCTACCGTAGCCTTGCCTTTATCAGCAAGCAAAAGCGTCGTCAAAATCCTGAAAATAGTCGTTTTACCGGCGCCATCCGGTCCGATAAGACCATATAACTCCCCGGGTTTAACCTCAAAGGAAATATTTTGTACCGCGATTTCCTTTTTATACGACTTTTCGATATTGCTAAGCGAAATACTCATGCTATGACTGTCCTGGTTCTATTATAAAGTGCTTTTAAAGCTATGTTTTCTTATGTTTTACTGCTTATCGTCTTTTTTGGCTAGCCACATCTCAGCAGGCATCCCAATTTTCAAACTGCCATCATTCTTGACATTGACTTTTACAGCATATACTAAATTAACCCGTTCTTCTTTGGTTTGAATGATTTTTGGAGTGAATTCGGCGGCAGACGAAATCCAGCTTATGGTCCCGTTATAATCCTGCATCATCTCTCCCGCATCCACCTTTACGATCACCTTCTGTCCGATTTTAATGCCCGAAAGTTGCGTCTCACTTATATAAACCCGTAACTCCATATTGCTCAGATCGGCAATTTTGTAAAGCGGCTTTCCAAAAGACACGATTTCTCCCGGCTCGGCATATTTCGAGAGAATGATCCCATGTATTGGATTAACTATTTTGCTGGAAGCTATTCGTTCATCAATCTCTGCTACTTTTGCGGATATTGCTTTCCGCTCGTTTAGAATCGGTGCGTTTTGACTTTCCACATTTTCTATCTGTTTTCTTAACACAGCTACCCGATTGTTGGCTTGATCGAGTTGTTGCTG
>CAZFQV010000100.1:0-2986 GCA_964521175.1 uncultured Sphingobacterium sp. | reverse complement strand
AGTGGCGGCTTTGTCAGCAAACATATTTTGCGTCCGTGCCAGTTCGGTTCGTGCATTTCCAAGCTCCTCTTGTAACACTGCAACCTGCGATCGTACGCCCTCTGATTTCGAAGCGATAGTAACTGCTGTGGCTATTAATTGCTGTTTGTTGAGTGACAATTGCAAGGTATCAACCATTCCTATTACTTCTCCTTTCTCTGCAAGTTGTCCTTCTTCCACCTGCAGGAATTGCAGTTTTCCATTGGCTTCTGCAGAAACACTGACTTCAGTGGCCTCAAAATTGCCGTAGCCGTCGGCTCTTTGTTCCCTGGAACAGCCAAACAACAGACTCGCCAAAATCGTCCATATAATTAATGTTATACTTTTCATCGCAATTGATTGATTGTTAGTTTCCGTTTAATACCCTATAATTAGCTTCTGCCAGCCTCAGTTGTGTCTGGTGTAATTCCTTGCTGATCCTGGCTTCGTAGAGATTGTTTAAATGGCTTATATATTCAGAAGAAGTTATAGACCCGTTTCGAGATTGGGAAGTAGCGACCTGTAAAACCTCTTGTAGCAATCCTATGATCTCATCGTCTGTTTGAAGCAGATCTTTAAATTTTTGGATGTCATTTTTGGCTTCGTTTAATTGGATAGCATTGTTCAATACGAACGTTTGTTTCTCGGTGGAGACTATTTCTTTTGAAATTTCCAGGGTTTGCTTCTGCTTCTTGTTTTTGCCCCAGTCGAGAATATTCCAGTTCATTTTCAGGCCGAACATATAAAAGTCCTGAAAAGAATTGTCTAACATATTCAGTCCGGGGTTTCCATAACCAAGCTGACCAAACCCCAGAATGCGTGGGGAACTGGTTTTTGAAATCACATCTTCGCGGGCTTCAAGCTGACTCTTCTTAAGGTCAAAAAGCTTTAATTCCGGTCTCTGCGAACTGACTCCGAACGATATACCTATCGCAGGTTTTGTAAGCATCGTGTTGCTATCAAGATTTTTAGCTACTAATGCCGATAAATTCGCCAAAGCCTTTTTTCGGTTATATTCGGTTTCAGATTGTTGTTGCTTTAACTTTAAAATCTCCGCTTCCAGGGCCTGTTCGGCAGATTGAAGGATGGCACCATATTTTACGCCGGACGCAATTTCTTTTACTCTAACCTCCAGCTCATGCATTTTTAAAACCTGGAGTTTAGATTCTTCCTGAAACAGCAAGACGCTGAAATAGCTTTGGTTCACCCGCGTTCGCAGGGCATATATATTTACTGCGACCTGCTGTTGCTCGACTTCTAGTTCAGACTGTTTCAATTTGATATTCGCATCAATACTCCGTCCGGAATAAATCAGTTGATTGGCGTCTAAGGTTGCCCGATACTGATCCTTGTTAGGCAGATTTACAGAGGTATTTGCCAAAGCCAGGGGAAGCTGAATGACATCGGACTGATAGGTGGCCTGGGCATTGAGGTCTAGTTTTGGTAATCTTTCTTTCAGTATGATTTCTACGTCTTTATGCGACTTATCTTCCAATAAGTCCCTCTGCCGTGCCAACGGATAGTTCTTTTCTGCCAGAGCATAGCAATCTTCCAAACTTAAGAGCTGTTGTGAAAAAGCCGAAAGAGAGGCCAGACTGAAGAGTATACATAAAAAGCTTTTCATTTAATTATATTTGATAGACCGTTGATTATGAGACATCTATTTTGAATGGTCTTTTTATTTCGTAATCGAGGAGATAATGAAATCCGAGACCATAGTCTTTCGTTCTTCTACGATTTTTTTAAAGCCTTTGTCATCTATTCGCAATAGTCCTTTTATCAGCGGTGTGGCAACAAAGGGGAATATATTCAGAGAGATCAAATTTATAAACAGTTGCTTGCCATCGATAGGCTTTAGAATGCCTTGCTCCACCTCTAAGGCCACTTGTTTCTCAAATTTTTCCAATGTTGGAAAAGCAGCGTTTCGCTGCAACCTTTCGAAAAACTTTGGATCGCGATTCAGTTCCTGAATAACAAAATTTGGCAAATATGGATGTTTAGCAATAAAGGAAATATAGTTATGGGTAAAGCCTTTCACTTTCTCTTTAATACTGGAATCATCATTTAAAACTTTGCTCAACTGAGGTGCCAATAGAGAAAACGCACTGCTTAATACAGCTTCAAATAGCAGTTGTTTACTTCTATAGTAATAGTGCAGCATCGCTTTGTTAATTCCTGCTTTATCAGCAATCTCTTGCATCCTCGAACCATCCATGCCCTTCTTTTGAAAGACTTTCTTTGCGGCGTTTAAAATTTGTTCCTGTGGATCTTGATTTATCATTTATTTTTAACTGTTAGGTTTAACCTTATAATTTAACCATAGGGTTAACAAAAGTGCAGATTATATTTTAGAAAATAGAATTTTATCTTAAAATATTAGAATTAAGGTTTTTATACACAATAAGGCGGGACCTTTGAAGAATTGCCTGGGATGTTTAGACGAATAAGATATAGCTCATTATAAGCTAGCACGAATTTTCATTTTAAAAATCAGAGCATTTTAATCGACATAATCGAATAAATCTTATTTCAATTTTCCTTTGTCTCTTTCTTTTCCTCACGCTCAAGTCTTCTGAAATATCCTCTGAACAAGAAATTATGTTTTAATGCCTCCATGTTTTGGTTTAGTTTGTCGGACGCTTCCTTTATACTGTTCATCGTAGAATCGATGTCTTTTGTTAAGTTTTCATCCTGGGTAAGATGATTGATGACGCCTTTGCCTGATTTTATCTCTCTAATGTATTCTTCCACATCCCTGGTGACCGCATGAATATTATCGCTCGATTTTTCCAGATTGCGGAATGCTGTTCTGATTTGGTTTGCAGCTGCCGTATCACTTAAAACTACGGCTGCAGCACTTTCGTCATAGTTGATTTTAGAAACCATCTGATTGATCTTTGACATCACCAAACTGGTTCCCTGGGAAGCCTTCCTGAGTTCCATTACGGTTGGTTGGATATTGCGGGCC
>CAZFQV010000099.1:0-7735 GCA_964521175.1 uncultured Sphingobacterium sp. | reverse complement strand
AAAACGATGACATCGGCATCTGTCTTGGCTGCTTCCTGTGATAAACCGAGGCTATCTCCAATATAATCAGCAATATCTTGTATGTCGGGCTCCTGGTAATAATGTGCGAGTATAACAGCATTTTTTTCCTTTTTTAGACGGTTTATTTCATTGAATAAATCAAGCGACGGATCGATCGGCTCATCTATAAAACCTTTTATATTTAGTTCTTCTAAGGTATTCATTTGTTAACTTTTTAATAAATACTATTTAATATTTAAAATATAAACTATTACTTATTAGAGTGTTGGTAATGTTGAGAAAATGGTAAGATTTTGTTTGATATATTGATTACTTATAAACTATTAACAATATCTTCACATACACCGACATCTATTGTGCTGTTTATCAAATGGTTTATAAACAGGCTTTTTATTTATACATTTTATATGTGCAATTTTTTGTGAGTTGTAAAAGTTGATTACTTTGTAATTTTACTTGATAATTTAATCAAAAATAATCTAAAATAATATCAAACGGGTGACTTATTAAGGTGTTTATAAATTAATCAACGACTGTTCCTGTTAAATTAACATCTTTGGGCTCGTTGTTAACAATTTTCTTTGGAAGCAAAAAATATTTAATTGATATGAGAAATGTTGATTTCCTTGTAGTGGGATCAGGAATTGCGGGTTTGAGTTTTGCACTTAAGGCAGCGCAATATGGTAAGGTTCTGATAGTTACCAAAGCAAATGAGGATGAATCCAATACGAAGTATGCCCAAGGCGGCGTTGCGGTAGTTGTTGACAAAGAGGGTGATTCTTTTGAAAAGCATATTAACGATACGCTCATCGCCGGAGATGGTTTGTGTGATAAAGAAGTGGTTGAAATTGTTGTTAGAGAGGGACCGGATCGTGTCGCCGAGATTATTGAGTACGGCACCCATTTCGATAGAAACAAGCAAGGTGTTTTTGACCTGGCTCGCGAAGGGGGGCACTCGGAAAGCCGGGTGTTGCATTATAAGGATATAACCGGATTCGAGATAGAGCGGGCATTACTCGAAATGGCACATAAGGAGGAAAATATTGAGATTCTGACTCATTATTTTGCGGTTGAGCTAATTACTCAGCACCATTTAGGCATGTTTGTGGACAAGCGGTCAGAAGACATAGAATGCTACGGTATCTACGCACTTAACCACGCAAATAATAAGGTAGAAAAGATACTTTCTAAAGTTACCCTAATGGCATCCGGTGGCGCTGGTCATATCTATTCTAACACGACGAATCCGGTTATAGCGACAGGAGACGGGATATCCATGGTTTACCGGGCGAAGGGTAAGGTAAGGAATATGGAGTTCATCCAATTTCACCCTACAGCATTATATAACCCGGGAGAATATCCGTCGTTTCTGATATCAGAGGCGGTAAGGGGATTCGGCGGGGTATTGAGGACTAAAAAGGGAGAGGAGTTTATGTATGATTATGATGAACGAGGCTCTCTGGCACCCCGCGACATTGTAGCCAGGGCAATAGACGCAGAAATGAAGAAGTCGGGAGATGATTTTGTCTACCTGGATATTACGCATCGTGAAAAAGCCGATCTGCTGACTCACTTTCCAAATATTTACGCGAAGTGTTTGAGTATAGGCCTTGATATGACGAGGGATATGATCCCTGTTACTCCGGCTGCGCACTACATTTGCGGCGGAATTATGGTAAACGTAAACGGAAGGTCTTCCATCCATCGGCTTTATGCCTGTGGCGAGTGCTCTTCTACCGGTCTTCACGGTGCTAACCGGTTGGCATCTAACTCCTTACTCGAAGCCGCAGTGTTCGCTCATAGAATATTTGAAGATGTTATAAAGACTTTTGAAAAAAATCAGATTCCCAATGACATACCTGAATGGGATGAAACCGACACCCGTTTATCAAATGAAGATATCCTGGTGATACACAATTTGAGAGAGGTGCAAAAAGTTATGAGCGATTATGTCGGAATAGTTCGGTCTGATTTCAGACTGGAACGGGCGATGCGCCGACTCAAACTTTTGTATGAAGAGACAGAAAGCTTTTATAAAATGACTACTTTGTCTGTCAAGCTATGTGAGCTACGAAATGTTATTCAGAGTGCCTATCTGGTTATCAAGTCTGCCAAGGCCAGAAAGGAAAGCAGGGGATTACATTTTACTACCGACTACGAACCCCATGCTCTTGAACCCCATGATACCATATTTTAATAAGTAATATGCCACTAATACTTCCTGTTAGAGATAAATTGCCAAAGCTCGGCAAAGATTGTTTTGTTGCGGAGAATGCGACTCTTGTAGGAGACGTAGTGCTGGGGGATAACTGTTCGGTTTGGTTCAACACGGTGATCAGAGGCGATGTGAACCAAATCCGGATTGGTGATAACACCAATATCCAGGACGGGGTGATTATTCATTGTACCTACAAAAAGGCATCTACAACGATTGGCAACAATGTCTCGATAGGACATCACGCATTAGTACACGGTTGTATATTGCAAGACTATGTTTTGGTGGGGATGGGCGCAATTGTAATGGATCATGCGGTTGTCGAAGAGTTTTGTATTGTGGCAGCAGGTGCCATCGTACTTGAGAGGATGGTGTGCGAGAGTGGATATGTATATGCGGGAATTCCGGCCCGTAAGGTGAAGGCTTTGAGCGATGAGCAAAGAGACATGTTGAAGAAGCTACCCAAGAATTATATTATGTACTCCAGCTGGTTTACTGAGGTGCTTTAGGGATAATGATGGCTTCCTCCAGATCCCAGTTTGCTCTTAAGGTAATCGTCTTGTCAAATGTCCATGCCAGTTCAGGCTGAACCCTTAGGTAAACGTTTCCTGAGTCCCAGCGACCATTTTTATTGCGGTCATAGATTACCCGGATACGATATTTTCCCGTAGGATAGGTCAGATAGGCTAAGGTAGTGTCCCGGGAAATGACATCTCTGCGGAAAATATCTTCCCGCTCATTCATCCATTGAACAATGTAGGATTGGGTTGTATCCGGCACGGTAATCTTGACATTCATATTGCCGTAGCTGTCTTCAGTATCTAGCGAGAAACGTTTGATGTAAGCCTTCGATTTGTTTCCGAAGAGATCGGTAAAAGCGTTGTCTTTAAAGGTCATGGTGTATTCTTTGTTTAAACGCCAGGGGTATTTAAGCACATAAGAATAGGTAGAGTTTTCTACTCTGCTGAGGGAGTATCCTTTCACCTCGGTCGAATCCTCCATAAGGGTTATCAGATTTTCCTGGAAGGTATTAGCAGGGGCCGACAGGCTCAAAACGACGTCCGTTTTAGGCTTCAACTTGGTGCCACTCACATTGTCGCTGATTAGTACCACCCGGTTATACGTGTCCCGCTTGTTTCTTCTAAGGACGATAGTATCCAGGAACACGGTTGAGTCGCTTATCGCAACTTCCAGTGAATCAAACGTCAATTCCGGCAGCCAAAGTTTAACCGAGTCGCCTGCACTTGCGATATCAGTGATTTTTTTGGCATTCAAATCTGCCGGTTCCAAGATGTGAATTTCGGGGTGAATGAGGGGTTTGTTAAACAGTATAGTGATGCGACCATCGGGTTCGATTTTGCGATCGGTGACCATAAAATTGCTGGGTATCGCCTTGAATACTTCGAGTTTAATATTATCGATGTTCCGGTCGAGAACAAGGGGCTCATTAAGGAAGCCTATCTCTTCGTTTTGCCCATTGTATATTCTGTCGCCTCCTCCGTGCTCATCAAGGGCATAAATGTGATACACGTCATTCCTAAGATTTTTTAAGCTGAAAAAGCCGGCGGTGTCAGTGGTGGTAAAGAAACTTGCTCTTTTTTTTCCGAACAAAGAATCCTGGCTCACCGGTAATATAAACACGGTAACGTCCTTAAGCTTTTCTTTTGTCAGAGCGTTTCTTACGGTGCCGCTTAATGAGAGTGAATCTAGTTCATCACCCGTTGCGAATACATAGGTGTAATTGCGGAGCAGGTTAGATTCGTTGACATCGGCTATGGCTTTTCCAAAGTTGATGGTGTAGGTAGTTTTTTCCTCGAGAGGCTTTTCAAATTTTATTTCAAGCTTCGTTTTTTTTGCTTTGTATACTGGAGGTATTTCTAGTGCAGGCGTAATGCTGATCTCAGTATATTCATTCGTTAATTTGATGTACTCGTCGAATTCGATTTCAATGGAAGATGAAGAGAAGTTTTTCGAAAGGTTTTTGGGTGTCTCCTTTACAATAGCCGGGGGAATAGTATCACGCGGTCCACCCGTTGGCGCCTGGACGCTCGCACAGGAGTTAATCAACAGGTATACTGGAATAAGGAGTGTTGAAAGTAAGACCAGATACGACTTAATCGAGTTTGCCATTTATAAGCTCCAGGATGAATTATTTGATGTTTTGGATGATTGGTATGCCCGGGCGCACGATCGTCGCGCAGGTGGCTTTATTTGAGGTCGCTAAGCAGATAGTTAATTCGTTGATATTCAGCATATTACGATTATTGTGAGATATGAACCATAAGAACGGAAATATCAGAGGCTGACACGCCGGAAATTCGTGAGGCCTGGCCCAAAGTGCTGGGTTTAATTTTCATAAGTTTTTCCCGCGACTCTTTGGAGAGCGAAAGGAGTGTCATATAGTTAAACTCCGGATTAATAACTTTATCCTCCATGCGTTTCATTTTTTCTACAATTTCGAGTTCCTTTTCGAAATAACTCTCGTATTTGACTTTTATCTCAGCCTGCTCTATCGTTTCCTGATCGAATTGAGAAAGAAGACTATCTAGCGCCCTATCCGCTTTCCGGATATGGCTAAAATCAAGTTGTGGCCGGGTCAGGAGCTGGAATAGTTTGGTGCTTTGTGTGATTCCCGGGGTACCCGCCTGTGCAAGAGTCGGGTTGATGGCCTGAGCTTGGATCGATGTGTTTTTGAGATAGGTCACGATACGTTCAGAGTCACGAATCTTCGTGTCCACTTTTTCCAGTCGTTCGTCGGATATCAGACCGAGCTCATGTGCAATACCGGTCAAACGTATATCGGCATTATCCTGCCTGAGCAGTAACCTGTGTTCCGCCCGTGAAGTAAACATGCGGTAAGGCTCGTCGGTTCCTTTGGTGACCAGATCATCAATCAGCACTCCAATATATGATTCTGATCTTTTGAGTATTAGCTCCTGTTTGTTATGAATCTTTTGGTGCGCGTTTATTCCTGCCATTAGTCCCTGGCAGGCAGCTTCCTCGTAACCAGTTGTACCGTTAATTTGTCCTGCGAAATAGAGATTATCTATTTTCTTGGTTTCCAGGGTCAGTCTTAATTGGGTAGGCGGGAAGTAGTCGTATTCGATGGCATATCCAGGCCGGAACATTTTTGCTCTTTCAAAGCCCGGAATTTTGGTGATTGCTCTCAACTGCACATCTTCGGGCAATGATGTAGAGAAGCCGTTTACGTATATTTCTATTGTATTCCATCCTTCCGGTTCAACAAAGATCTGGTGCCGGTCTCGTTCGGCAAAACGGTTTATCTTGTCTTCTATTGATGGACAGTATCGGGGTCCGAGTCCCTTGATCCTGCCGGTAAACATGGGCGATTTTTCAAAACCTTCTTTCAAAGTATCATGAACCTGTTGATTGGTATAGGTGATCCAGCAGCATTTTTGCGCTGCGGGCTGCTCTATTTGGGTGAACGAGAAGCGGCCCGTTTTTGCGTCACCCCACTGTTCTTCCATTTTCGAATAATCTAATGATCTTCCATCTACTCTCGGAGGAGTTCCGGTTTTCATTCGGCCGGCTTCAAAGCCCAGTTCTATTAGTTGTTCAGTGATGCCCGTCGCAGATTTCTCGCCGGTGCGGCCACCGCCGAATTTCTTCTCGCCGATATGAATGATCCCGTTCAAAAACGTGCCGTTGGTTAATATGACAGCGCGGGAGTTGATTTCAATACCCATAGAAGTCTTTACTCCGCATAGCTTATTATCCTTCATCAGCAATCCAACGACCATATCCTGCCAAAAATCAACGTTTGGAATTCGTTCAAGTGTTAGCCGCCATTCCTCTGCGAACCGCATCCGGTCTATCTGCGAACGCGGGCTCCACATCGCCGGTCCCTTGGAGCTATTGAGCATCCGAAACTGGATACTGGTTTTGTCAGATATCATGCCGGAGTATCCGCCCATGGCGTCAATCTCACGAACAATCTGCCCCTTGGCCACTCCGCCCATCGCGGGATTACAGCTCATTTGGGCAATAGTACCCATATTCATCGTAATCAATAAGACCGTTGAACCCAGGTTGGCGGCAGCTGCAGCGGCTTCGCAACCAGCGTGCCCTCCTCCTACTACTATTACATCGTATTTATTAAACATATTGATAATGTTCCACGTGGAACAGCGTACAAATTTACGGATTACAAATTGAATGTTCCACGTGGAACATTATTTGTTATAGGTTTCCTTCAGGTCAATTAACTCCAGCCAGCGTAGGGTGTAATGGTCGGCCTGTTCCTTTTTCGACTGAATACCGGACGCTATTTCTGAAAGCTGATTATGATCACTAATGCCTGAATTAATTTTTTCGCTTAATTCTTTGATTTCTCTCTCCAGCTCAGCAATGTTTTTTTCTAGATCCGTGATCTCCTTCTCTTCTTTATAGGTAAGCCTTTTTCTTTCTGGCGTCTGGGTAACTAAAGGTTTGCCGGGATTCGAGGCCGTTTTCACGGGCTTTTTTTGTTCATCCTGTTCCGAGCGGTAGTCCGTGTAATTTCCTGAATAAATACTAACCTTTCCGTTGCCATCGAATATAAATAGTTGATCGGTTAGTCGGTCAATAAGATACCTGTCATGCGAAACGAGAAGTAAAACGCCCGGGAAATTCAATAAGAAGTCTTCTAATACATTTAGTGTATCGATATCAAGGTCATTCGTAGGCTCATCCAGTATCATAAAGTTTGGATTCTTCATCAGCACCCGCATCAGCTGGAGTCTCTTTTTTTCTCCACCGCTCAGTTTGGTAACCATCCCATATTGTTTAGCCGGAGGAAACAGGAAATGAGTTAAGACCTGACTGGCGGTTAGGTTTTTGCCGTCGGCCATGGTGATGTATTCGGCAATATTTTTTACCACATCAATGACTCGTTCGTCATCTTTAAAGTCTAATCCGGTTTGCTGATAATATCCAAACACTGTCGTTTCGCCAACCTGAATCACCCCGCTATCCGGTTTTATAATCCCTGTGACCATATTTAAGAAAGTGGATTTGCCTGTCCCATTTTTACCCGCAAGTCCAATCCGGTCACCTTTTTTAAAGGTATAGCTGAAATCTTTAATCACCGGGTGGCCGTTAAATGATTTGCTTATACGATCAAATTCGAGGATTTTATTTCCCTGTCGGGCCACGTTCACACTTAATTCCAGATCCTGTCTTTGTTGGCGTCCGCGTGTTTTATCCTCCAGTTCATGAAACGCATCAATTCTTGATTTCGATTTCGTAGTGCGGGCCTTGGGCTGTTTGCGCATCCACTCGAGTTCTTTTCGCAAGAGGTTGCTGTTTTTGCTGAATGCGGCGTCTTCTGTAGCTAACATCTCCGCCTTTTTTTCAAGATAGTATTGATAGTTACCATTGAAGTTTTGAAGAAGACCTCTATCCAGTTCGATGATCCTAGATGATACATTGTCCAGAAAATAACGGTCATGTGTGACTAAAATGATACTCTTTTGGCCATTTGTCAGGTAGTTTTCGAGC
>CAZFQV010000098.1:0-7772 GCA_964521175.1 uncultured Sphingobacterium sp. | reverse complement strand
ATGCTTTGATAAGATCCCTCGCTGCGCTCGGGAAGACACCTTGGGAGGTCCCGGGTCTATGCCCGGGAAGAGCTGATCTCGCCATCGAACAGTCTTTTTATTGCCATAGTTTGGCGTTTTCCTTCCCAATCCAATACTGATCTCCTATATTTAAACTTAGTTGATCCTGGACTGTTATTAAAGGACAATTAAGCCATTAATATGAAAAAAGACGCCCCTCCTATGAAAATTCATACCAGCAATTACGTAGATACCTTCATTGAGGTAGCGGAAGATTGTAAAACAAGTTTCGGAACAGAACCACCAGGTAAGAATGATAAAAAGACTATTGCCAATATGCAATATGCCTTGATTGCTAAAAACCCCTACAAATACAGCTCTGACGATGTTTTATTTCAGGTATATGCCGACAAAAACGATTTGACCGAAGCAGAATATAAACAAGCCCGGGAACAATTTTTCTCCAAAGGACAGCCTTGCTTTAGAGCATCACCGCTGACGAAGACTTACGGCTTTGGCATCCATTGCGATAGTAAAGGAAAAATGTCGCTCTACGGTAGGGAAACCGAAGAATATCAAAGGTTTCTTAATGATGAAAAGCTGAAGAAAGTAAAAGCAATGCGAAGCTCAAAAAGATAAAACAACACAGCAGGAATGAATAGACCCCTATACCAATTCTTCACAGAAGATCATCACCGGCTTGAAGGCCTACTCAGTAAAGCTACCGAAAACGCTGAAATTGAAATGGATTGTTACCATCAATTCCGGACAGGATTGTTCCGGCATATTAAAATGGAGGAGAAAATTCTCTTTCCGGCAGCAAAAAAAGCAGATCCTAATGTTACATCAGAGCTCATTCCACAATTCCGACTCGAACATGGTGCATTAACAGCCTTATTAGTCCCTCCTCCTACTATAACACTTATCAAGATCATCCGTTATATTTTAGAGATTCATGATTTGGCAGAGGAAAAACCAGGGGGCTTGTATGAGGTTTGCGAAGCGTTAACGCATGGAGAAACGCAAGAGCTATTAACCCAACTTAGAGCTACGGAGGAGGTACCTGTACATCCGCCAAATCCGGCCCCTATTGCCATAGAGTCTGCCAAGCGGGCCCTGGCAAGAGCCGGTTATGACTATGACGAAATCGTTAAGATTATTGAGACGTGATCAGGGGCTGGTCAGGATTCGCATTTTAAGTTCTTCCCGGGCCTGCTCCGGAACCTGCTCTTTGTTCTTCCCGGACCACGATCCGGGACCTCCTGACTGGTATTAAGTAAATTTCAAGTATGAAGAAGTTTTGTAGATTTAGTGAGATCCTCTTTTAACTTCCTTCCCGGGCATAGACCCAGAATCTCCTGATTTCTTTCTAAGAAAATCTCATACATAACTTGTTTCTTTAGCTTTTTGTCAGGACACTCCGTGTCGTGGCACGGGGAGAGCACAGAGATCTCCTCATGTTGAAAACATACAGATCAGGTGGGTTTCCCGGACAATAAAAAAGAGGCTATCTTTTATAGACAGCCTCAGTAAGAATTTCAATATTTTGACTTTGGTTATACTTCGCCACTTAAATCATATCAATCAACTTTTTTTATCTCACCACCTGCTATAGGCAGCGTCACTTTTGCCGGGATATCTCCAATGGAAGCCACGGATGAAGGCAATTCCGCACTATCCGGAACGCCGTGGATATAAATCACCCTCCGATCTAAATCGATTTCTGCACCCCCAAAGGCAGCTGAAAAAGCTTCCTGAAGATTCGCCATGGGTATTTTAGTTTCGTAATGGTAAACGCCGTCATCATCAGCCTTTGGATAAGTATCACTTGCAACGTTCATGTCAGCCGGCATATCGTTGAAAGGAACCATCGTGGTGCCTGATACGGGTCCGGTTTCAACTACATCGATAATCCCATCTCCATTTGCATCCTCTGCCGCGCTGGCTACCACTGCCGTGCTATCGTTTGCGAAGCCATGGAAATGTTGCCAATGCTCGATACCGGGAGGAGCATTTTTCACGTCTATGGTAACTGTCATCGAATCGTTCGCAATCACAAACCTAGCCTCTCCACTCGTCTCCAAGCCTGTTACACTTGAGTTTAAAGACTGTAGCTGTGCTTCGTAAACTAAGTCCTGGCTTGCTTCTTTGGTTTCATTGCTGCTACATCCTGCAGCGGCAATAAGTCCTATTGCCATTATAACATAGTGATTGTGTTTCATAATAATTCCAATTTTGTATTTATTAAATAATTAAAAGGGTTCGAATACAATCCATTACCAAAATACATCTCAAAACGATACCAGCTCCTGAGCTGGGTCAATTGAATCCCACGCTTAAAGCTAAACCTTATGTAAAAACGGAAATTGGATTACCGCTGCCAGCGTTCCCAGGTGTAATCCAGGAATAACAATTATTGTTACTTCGTTTTAATGACTCTCACTTTCCACTGCTCCGGACCTTTCTCAAGGTATTCCCATTTGAATGGCTCTTTGCTTTCCGCTTCCATTTGATAGTAAAGCGGTAGCGGGTCGTGATCATTGATAAATTCAAAAGCCTCCCCCGCTTGGATATCGGCAAAGCCCTTGTAAAACATTTCGTGTCGTTCTGTTGGCGGAAAAGGCCTTAAGTCAAACTCATTAACTACAGAAAAGCCGTCGTCGCCTAAGCCACTTTTAACTTTCTTAGTTATATGAACAACATATTCATTAGGTTCTTGTTTTTTATAGATCCAGGAATGCTGCCCGTCAAATTTCTGTACGAAAATAGCGTGAATCTCTTTTGGATCTTCTCCAGAGATAATCTCCATGGTATCGCCTTGTTCCATCATGCCATAGCGGTGAAACACAATTTGCTTCCACTCGCCTTCTTTTGCTTTTCGCAGATCAAGCAAGGTAGACACGTCCGTAAACTCTCTGCCTTGGGAATCCTCAGTGCGGGTTACTTTTACCTTCCACTCCCGGCCTCCACGATTTAGATAATCCCAGCCTACCACATCGCCATAAATCGAACGGAACTCATAATAGAGCGGAATAGGATCATGATCATTGATGAAGACAAAACTCTCATCGACAGGCAATTCCTTGAATAGCTGTATTAATTTTTTGTGTCTCTCAATAGGGATAAGCACCCGCATATCCAGCTCTTCTGATTGTATTTTATTATCCATGTCCAATTAAATTAAGATATAAAGACCTTTTTATCTTTTTTATAAAACGTTATTACTATTTTTTCCATCAATTATTTACAATACTACTAATTTATATTGCAAGAGATTTCGTTATAATGTAAAATTATAAATTTTTGGGTGGTGCCTCGCCAACATAATTCTCTCATAACCATAGCCTGCAGGTAATGTGATTTTTAGGTTCGGTGAACTGCGCACATTAAAACCCCCATGCAAACCGATTTGTCAATACCGATAATGTTGTCGAAATTGGTTTGCCTTGCAGCGATCAACCTTATAAAGCTTTTGTAATTTAGCCAGGCAGCTTCTCGTCGGAAATGAAATTTAAAGCTCAATCCCAATGAAAACTCAAAAAACGATTCGTGCTCTCTCAGCCCTTATCCTAACCGTTTTTGGTCTGCTTACCTTATTTTTAAGCAGCTCTATTATTTTTGACCTCTTTGATATCCGGGCCAAACAGGGTAACTATGTTCTGTTTATCGTGTGGGCAAATTTAGTCTGCAGTCTTCTCTACCTATTTTCGGCTTATGGCTTTCTTAAAATCAAAAGCTGGACAAAATCGCTATTGGTATTAGCCTTAATTATTTTAATCATTTCATTTATATCATTAGGCGTCCATATTAATAAAGGCGGTATTTATGAAACGAGAACGCTTGCTGCAATGACCTTCAGAATCAGTCTGACCCTTGCCTTTACCGTTATTGCCTATTTTACAATAAAAAAAGGGGGGATACAGGAACTTAAAAGGTAAGCATTCGACAGAAAAGCCGGTAAACGCTGCAACACCAACACTCAAGAAGCATATTTCCAAAGTGCATTATTAATAGGCCTGACTGCCGAAGCAGATTATGAAGATGAAACGGCGTTAAAGACGGGTTGAAAAATGGCGGCCATATCGATATCTAAAGTGCTTTTCTTGCCGGACTTGCTCCGGCATCTCCTGAAGTATTGCTATGTAAATTTCATGCATGAAGCGATTTGTGTAATTAGTATTAGTAGAGATACCTTCCGTGAATGAGCTTTTGTGGATTTAGTCAGGAGATCCCTTGTCGTGGCACGGGAGGGCACACGGAGAGTGGTTGATTAGTAATCCGACGTAATGGAACATCACAGGGCCGGGTGACCTGAACCCTATTTATTCCAAAAAATTTCTTTTATGGAGGGATCTTTCTGAAGTGCTGCAGAGAGCTCTGTCAGCTTAGATAAATCAAGGTCATCAAATTTCAATTGCAGAATGAGCTTGTTGTCGTCGCTCTTATCCATCAGAAAACTCGACAATTCCACCCCGTGATTTTCAGAAATCCTGGTTAATATACCGGTGACATCGCCCAGGGAATCTGTCACTATTCTCAACGTCTTTTGTTTGAACTTTTGAGAAAATCGCTTTTCAATAGGCTGCAATGCCCAAAGGATCAACAAGGCTAGAAAAGTAGTCGCAGCCGCAGCAAAATACATTCCTCCCCCGGTAGCTAAACCTATCGCAGCTACAGTCCATAAGCCCGAAGCGGTAGTTAAGCCCCGGATGGTACCCTGCTTCAGGAAAAGAATAGTGCCTGCTCCGATAAATCCAATCCCGCTGATCACCTGCGCCGCCACCCTTGAAGGGTCGAGCGTAACATGTTCCGTACCTAAAATATCTGAAAACCCGAATGCCGATACCATCATAATCAATGAAGATCCTACACAAACCATCATGTGCGTACGCATTCCAGCGGTCCAGTCTTTTCTTTCCCGTTCCAGACCAATTAAAGCTCCAAAGAAAGAAGCTAGAAATAAGCGGAGCAATATTTCATTCCATACCAACATCCCGACCCTGTTTTCTTCAAATTTATCAATAAATCTATAAGGCATTAAGCTTCTGGACGAGAAATTTAGACACCTCGTTGAAATATCTTTTATGGTTGAAGCCCATCACCCATTGTATGCCCCTCACCGCATTGGTCAGGAAAACCTCATCAGCTTCATTCAGGATGTCGGGGCTAATCTGCGCCTCTACAATTTCAAGATCGTTCTCCAGGGCGAGGCGAATCACCACCTGGCGCATAACTCCTGCTATACAGCCTTCGCTTAAAGCCGGGGTATAGATCTTCCTGTCGTATACTACAAAGAGATTACTGCTCACCGACTCACATAAAAAGCCCTGGTCATTAAGAATCAGCACCTCATCCAGTGAATGGCGATTTTTAAATACCCCAGCCAATACATAAGTGATTGAATTACAGGTCTTAATATTGGATAAGATATTTATTGACTTGGGCACTTCGTCAAAAACATCAACAATCAGGCCCCTATCGTTTAGTGAATACTTGCTTTCATTGAGCCGGTGTGCTTCCAGCACATAGCCCATTGTATTATTTTCAGGACTATAGAGTCCTTCACCTTCCCTATAGGCCATTAGCCGTATCCGGGCATCGGGGCCGGTTTTATTTATGCGGGTGAGCTCGGTAATCTTTTCCTGCATGAACCTTGAATCAAGATGTGCCCAGGAGTTCATTTTTAGTAGCTTCAGTCCTTTTCGGATCCGGTCACTATGAAGATCAGCAAATTTTAATTCACCTTTCATCCACCGCATGGATTCAAATAAACCATCGCCATATCTGAATCCGCGGTTTGTAACGCGCAAGATTTGTTGATCAGCAGGAATAATATCACCATTAAAATTAATAAACTGTTTACTCATATTGATGGTTTATATTTGTCAATTTCTCTGCCCATTAAATAGAGACTTATTAAATTAATATAATTTTGTCCGCTCTTAGCCGCGGGTGCCAAGTTACTTTTTTCGGGATCTTCTTTTTGTTATTCAAAGCCCTTAAGCTGCTCGCGGTTTGTTGATCAAAAAGTACCCAATGCCGAGGTGCTAGCCGAGACCACGAAGGCCTTAAGAAAACAATGAACAATAACTGAGTAACATCAAGAAAGAACGAAGCTTCCGCCCACAGGCAAAACTCCCGACCCGCCGTTCTTTCGGCCCACGGCGCGGGGATCTGTTTCCCTATTGAGTTTTTGCCCATTTGAATTTGACCTATGCTTCGGGTAAATTTGATTTTTAAAACAACATCCAATCGGATTCGGAATTGCCATCCGGCCCAGGTAGTACCTCTCCGTTCTGCTTTCTTCCGCCTCGACTGGTGCGGTAATTACAGGCCAGGCACTGAATCCAAAGCAGCAGGCGCAGCGACGGGGTTTATTCACCTTTTATATATTGTTTTAATAGTGTTCATGGTCTCGCCGTTCCTCCCGGGCATGATCCTTTTTTTCCTGCAGAAAAAGGACTGGGTCTCCACAGCCATGAGTGCAATGATCATTAATTTGATGCTAATTATCTTAATATATTAATTAATAAAATCATCCTTTGTATAAGCCTCCCATTTTTCAAGTACAGCCCTGAAATCATCGGGCAGATCAGTTTCAAAATGCATGTATTTACGACTTGTCGGATGGACAAAGCCTAATGATTTGGCATGTAAAGCCTGTCTGGGTAGAATCGCAAAGCAATTTTCTACATACTGACGGTATTTGTTAAATACTGTACCCTTAAGAATCTTATCGCCACCATAGGTACTGTCGTTAAACAAAGGATGGCCGATATGTTTCATGTGGGCACGTATCTGATGTGTGCGACCAGTCTCCAGTTCACATTCAATAAGGGTAACATAACTAAAACGTTCCAGCACCTTATAATGAGTCACCGACCATTTCCCTTTTTCTTCGTCATCATATACGGCCATCACCTTCCTGTCCTTCGCGCTCCGGCCAATATAGCCGCTTACCGTTCCATCTTCTTGCAAATCACCCCATACCAGTGCGTGGTACTTCCGCGTAATACTATGATCAAAAAACTGCTTGGCCAGAAAGGTAATTGCCCATTCATTTTTACTGACCAGCAGCAGGCCTGAAGTATCCTTATCAATCCGGTGAACGAGGCCCGGCCGGCCATCATTTCCGGGAAGCTGCGGGAGCTGATTTACGTGGTGTACTAATGCGTTAACCAAAGTGCCCGAATAATTATTAAAACCGGGATGGACCACCATACCGGCTGCCTTATTTACCAGAATTACATCATCATCCTCATAAACAATATCGATAGGAATATCCTCAGGGTAAACTTCCGTATCCCTCGGCGGATGAGGCAGCACCATCGAGATCACATCCAGGGGTTTAACCTTATAGCTGGCCTTCAGCACCCGATCATTCACAAGCACGTTTCCTGCGTCTATGGCATTCTGAATTCGGTTTCTGGACGTATTTTCTATCCGGATAATAAGAAATTTATCCAATCGAAGCAACGACTGACCCTTGTCTACCACTATACGAAGATGCTCATAGAGATCCTGCTCTTCTGTTTCCTGTAAGTCGCTTTCTGTGGTCATGTCGCAAAATTAATCGTTTATGTTATTAAACGGATATAAACAAACCCGATTCCTTCTACTGATCTGATCAAAACTGCAATAATTTCTTTACACAGCACAAAAGGACTAACTTTGTTTTACAAAAAGACATCGTCATGACCCAGTTTCCCAGAACCCGAGTATTCCTCATCGCCATAATGACCATGGCGTCAGCATCTGTATTTGCGCAAAGC
>CAZFQV010000097.1:0-7790 GCA_964521175.1 uncultured Sphingobacterium sp. | reverse complement strand
CCATTATCTGCGTCTTTTAAGCTAATTTTTTTTTTTTTTTTAAGGGTCAGTACAGCTTTGCTTCTACCGGGTAGAATATCAACTTTCTGAGTAGTTTCCTCTCTAGGCGTGACTATGTCTTGTTGATGAATAGGATGACCTGCGATTTGATGTGAATTGTTCTTTATAGGATAATAAAAAAAACCTAAGCCCACACAAATCAATACTACCGCCGCAGAGATTGACAATTTCCAGACTATTCTCTTACCGGAATTAGCGTCAGCTTTTTCATAGGAGGAGATATTCTCATCAATAGATCTTTTTAAATCACTCTTTAATAAAAATCGCTTTTCTTCTTTCAATCTTGACGTAAAGTTTGCACGGATGTCAAATACCTCGTAATAAGCATCAAGGAAATCGACCTCTTCCTGGGAGGCATTACCTGCTTGATACTTTTCAAGAATTTCTAAAAATTGCTTCCGTTGAAGATGATTCATGTAGCCGCTTTAATACATGTGTCATAAAACAGCTATTGCGCCCAGCCTAAAGAAAAAAAAATATTAATTGGAGATTTGATTCAATTTAATCCAGTAGTCCCAAGAATCATGATTAGTTCCATCATCATTAAAGCTGTCCTTAATTTTCTTAAGGCTCTTCCCAAATGATTCCGAACTGTTTTATGACTTAAACTCAATTTGGAAGCAATCTCCAGGGGGGTGTATTCATCCTGATAGCGCATCTTAAATATAATTCGCTGCTGATCTGGGAGCGAAGCTAATAATGCCTCATAAGTGCGATATAATTCCTTCTCCAGCATGGCCGCATCCGCACTGCCCCCGTAGCTTCCCAGCTCAGATACAAGGTCAGAAATTGGAGTGAAGCGTTTCTGACTATGGAATAATTTAAAAACCTGATTTTTAGTTACGGTATATAGCCAGGCCTGTAGATTTTTTATTGGCCGCTCTGTGCCTCTAACCCACAAGGCTGTAAAAACCTCTTGACCTACGTCCATTGCATGCTCACGATTACCGACGCGTTTGTATGCTTCGTCCACGACATAGTCCCAATATTTTTCATATAATGTGTCAAACGCAAATTTCTGCCCCTCATACAATTGCATGAGCAACAAGCTATCTTGAACATTGTCTACATTTTCCGTTAACATGACGAAGAAATACAATAGCGTAAATTATCGCGGCGAATCCATCAAACCTGTTAAATAGGTTTATCGCCTTAAATTAACATAACATATTTTAAATCTAACGAAAATAAACTCTATTATAAAAAAACGACAAATAATAACTAATAAAGATAATGAAATAGACGAATGAATTAAATTAGCGGTTGGTCGTGTTAAGTTTATCCTGCTGTAAATCAAAATCACGGATATCGAACGCAAAAAAATGAATTTCCTGAATAGAGTTGCGTCATTATGCTGTCGCTCCCACGCTCTATTTTCATCAAAAGTTGCTTCGTAATCGGCCTTTAGGTTTCCGAAAATGATTGGTATTTCGTTGACGACCAAGCCGAAAATATTTGGATCCACCATTTAGCTTTTATTATTGTAGTCGAGCGAAGGCCGAAAGAATCTGACGCAGCGATTTAGTTTCGTTTAATACTGTTTTAATCCTGACTGTATGGACAATATAAAGCACGGCAAGTAGTGTTAAAATTGGAAACCTGAAATACAGTTAATATTGACCTTAGAATTTCCATTAGTAATTTGCGTGATACCGATTGTCCCTGATTCCTTTAAAAATCTCAAATAAACGGACCCGGTATCATCACCAGATCCTCGATCAGTTCTCCATGATGTTCAAACCGTGCCAGGGTGTAGATTGCGCCGTCTCTTCCAACAGCTATTGAATTTACATAAGTTGGTCTACTGCCATCTTCATAAAAGATAGGACCATGATCCTGGTATACCTTACCCGGGATATGATAGGTAACAAGGTGCAGATTTTCAACTCCCTTAACGCCGACATAGATATTATCATCGCCTTTCAGCAGCTCCCCATCCTGATAAACCGGCCCGCCGGTCAGATAATAGATCGTTTCCTTATCCGGCGCCAATATAAAGCCAAGATAACCATAGGTAAACAGGTTGAACATTCCGCTGCGTCTGGAAGGCTCTGAAGTGATCCTGTCCACAATCTCTATCGAAAACTTCACGGGATCGAGCTTAAACAGGTAGCCGGAATTTCCGTGGATTCCATATGCAACCTGTTCAGGCTCATACCAGAAGATCTTGCGCCAGTTATAGCCCATGCTTCCCGGACGGGCTGGATCGTAAACACCAAAATAGTCCAGCTTCAGGTTAAGCCCCTGTAGTTTATCAGGAGAGCCATCATCCGGCCGATATCTGAAAATATCTCCTTCAGAAGTTGAGTAATAAATATTCCCTGTTCGAGGATCAATGAGCAAAGAGCGGCATAGTACACGGTAATCTTCGCCAATTGCACCAGCTTCACCACTGGCTGAAACGCTTCCGTGAATCTCCAATTTATTCTTCCGCACATCATAATGGACGAAACGCCCTGACGGCCAGGTTATGCCGTAGATCTGGCCACGAACCGTATCCATGCTCATGGTCACAATTCCTTCCCCGCCGGGGATGGTAACCAGGTCCTCGAATTCACCTGAGCGGAGATCATAGGATAGCAAATGTCCCCCCGGGTACAGCTTATACCCTTCCGGGGGATTCACCGGCAGGCGTTCAATCCCTCCGATCATTTCATAATATCCTATGTGGGTAGCGATGTATAATTTACCCTCCATCTCATACAACCTGGAATGACTCTTTCCTTGAGGGATTGCTTTTAGACCCTTCTCACCGCAGACGGTGGTAAGATCGGCAAGGAACTCCGTCCGATCGGTCTCCGGATCATATCTATGAATCTGTCCGCTCTCCAGCGAATTCGATGAAAGCACATAGTATATTTTTCCATCGCTGGCCGCTGAAATAGCATTGTACGTATCATGGGCTTTTCCGAAGCCCGAAAAATACCTTTTGGCAATCAGGCTTTTACCCGGTTTTTCCGAAATTCCCATTATTTCTTTTCTTCGAATCCATGCACTTTAATGACCGCAGGATGGTTATACTTCAATGTTTCTTCCTCTACATATTTTACAAAGTCCTTCTCATTATTATTCACCTCTCCGAAGCTCCATGCCCCGAAGATCAGGTATTCAAAGGAATGATCGGCTGTAGCGGGCATGCTCAGCAAATGGTTGCCGCCATAATTCTTCATGGCATAATACTCGGGTTTATACTCATCCTTTACGGACACGGCAATTCCCTGCCATGGAACGATAAGCACCTCATCGCCGATATCCTCATCAGGGATCCGCGCTTCCACGTCCCTGCCCATAGAGATAGCCATCCCGTTCTTATTTACAGAAGTATACTCATTCATGATCCGCCGGATACCCGCCCCGAACCTGGCATCATGAGAGGGTGGGAAAAACTTGCTGAACTTTGTCTCTACCCGGCTCCAGCTCTTGCCGGCAACCGCTGTATAATACTGCTCCAGCTCATAAAAACCTTTGCCTGAGTTCCAGTTTTTGGTGGTCACTTTGATCATGCTTCTCAGCGGACCGTTATACACCAGGTCGAACGAAAAGCGGCTGTCATTAAACGGTCCCTGGTTCTTAAAAGGAGAGTGGTAGGCCCGGGCGGGGTGTTCCATATCGGAAGGGTCTTCAAACACGCACATCCCTCCTGCCCCGAATGTACTGGCTACGGTCATAATATCCGTTCCCATTTCCCAGGGCATATAATAACCCGACATATTGGTGGAATACTCATAATAAGCCGTCAGCATCGGGGCCCGTTTGCCATGAAGATCCACATCATGGGGATACCACAGCTTCCAGCCCATATCTTTGGATTCCCACAGGGGAACGGTATGGCGGCCATAATTGGCAATCGAGGCATGAACCTCATGTTCATACAGGCCCCGCTCATACGCATCGATATAAATATAAAAATCACGGCTTTCCTTTGCTTTAAGATCAGTCATAAAGAAAATCTCATCCCAGATCCCGTCTTTATCTATATCATCAACCTGAAGCTCTACATAATGCCCGTTCGTTTCCTTCCTTCTCACATAACCGCCCATCGCTTTCAGCTGTTCAACGGTCGGTTCAGGGTCTGAAGGCAAGCCCGGGTCCACGATCCCTATCCAGCGTTCGGGTATATTCTGATAAGGAAGGCGGCTGCGGGGTACCACTACCGGGCAGCCTTTAACCGGCATGTTCAGCGGGTTACTTACTGTGATCTTAATCCGGCGTGCCGGTGCATAATCTTTTCCTTCGGTATACCAGCCTCCCTGCTGAGCCCGGGTCTCCCCGGCCAGCATGAAAACCAGTCCCAACACAACTATTATAACATTTCTTTGTAATCTGAAATTCATCTTGCCTATAAATTAATGTTTCTTGTTTTTTATAGCTTGAGCAATTTTTTAGAATTTTCATAAAGGATCTTACGTTCTACCTGCTTACTGGGCGCTACACGCCGGATGCCGGCAATGATCTGGGCGCCGGTGCAATTCGTACCGTGACCAAACTTGTCAGGGCAATCGCTGCCGAATACAATATGGTCCTGGTGGCGTTCCATAAAAGCCCGCATGTGATCCTCATCTCTCAGGATAGCATTCAGGCCCGAAGGAGCGGAAAGGTCGGCATACATGTTAGTATATGTACTCAGCAACTGGTCTGTCAGCCCTCCCGCCGTCACCTTGCTTTTAGGGTAGATATTGTTCTGATCTGTCTGGTTCTTATCAATATTGGCCCACCAGGTCTGTGAATGTCCAAGGAAGTTTACCCGATGATATTTTTCCAGCATCCGGTAAAACCGCTCAAAACCACGGTTATACATATTATGCTGCCAGTGCATCAGGATGGGCACATTATATTTTTCAGCAAGCTCATATAGACGCTGCATCTCCGGCGAGTCGCATTCCACACCAAACTTCGATTCTCCCAGTACTGGAGCTCCGAGTTTCAGATATTTTTCTACCTCTTCTACCGCCCCGGGGAAATCAGGAACCTCATTCGCCCCGAACATAAATTCGCCGGGGTGCTGCTTTGCAAAAGCATAGCAGGCTTCGTTACCTGTCGCATCAGCCTGGAGACCATTGCCTACTCCATAATAAGTGGATCCGTAATCCAACGGGCGGCCTGCTGGCTGCAAAACTGTCAGACTAACGCCCATAGCCCGCTGGTGAGCCAGGAGCTCCGCGTCCGTACGATTTAAATAATTTGTATGCTGATGAATATCAATAATGGGCTCTTCGGCCACGCTAGTAGCCGGTGTTTTACCCCAGAGCAGCCAGGGGGCTCCCAGCCCGATCAGCAGGCCTGCTCCGCCAACCGAACTTCTGGTAATAAAACGGCGGCGTGTGTATTTGTCCTCTTGCATAAATAAAATTTGATTTATCGCTTGCCTAACGGCGTTTATTTAAAATCGCTAATCCCGCATCTCGATCATTTTAATCTCGCCTGTATTCGAGAGGAAATCTTTAAAAAAATATCAATTTATGTCTCAACCGTATTACTCATGCCCATCGATCATATAGGCTTTACGTGTTTTTCAGCAATGAAGCAGAATCTTGATCCAGAAAACAAATGCAATTCGGATAATCCTGTAATATACTTGCCGGGTATTGATTGCTTACCGGATTCTCAAAACAGTTCCGCACGGCTATCGCCTTCCTCGAATCCGGGACCGAGCAGATAATATTTTTCGACCGGCATATCTGCTTCACTGACATGCTGATCGCCCGTTCCGGCACATCATCAACCGTACTAAACCAGCCTTCATTAAATTGTTGGGTCCTGCATGCTTTGTCAAGTTCCACGATAATATATGGATGCTCAGTGTCAAAATCAGCGGGAGGATCATTGAACGCCAGATGGCCGTTTTCGCCGATACCGACAAGGGTGACATCAATAGGATGCTGCTTAATGATACGGTTAAGCCGTGCGCATTCCTCTTCCGGATCAACTTCGCCATTGATCAGGTATACCGCTTTCAATGAAGGCACCTTATTGAGGAAACGTTCCTTCAGATATTTCCGAAAACTTGCCGGCGATGATTCGGGAAGCCCTATGTATTCGTCCAAATGAAACATCACTACTTTGCCCCAGTCGATGTCTTCTTCGACAGTCAATCGATTTAGCGTATGGAATTGGCTTGCGCCAGTTGCCAGGATGATATTGGCCTGTCCGGATCTGACAATAGCATCTCTAATTAAAGCCGCTGCTTCCATTCCAGCCTTTTTACCTAACTCAATTGCATCGATATTCCTTATAATTTTCATTTGACTTGATTAAATTTTTCCGGCATTCATATATCCGATGATTCCAGCTCATGTTGGGATTTAAGCATAGAAACAAATCGTTGGCTCAGCCGGATATCTTTTTCCTTAAAGTATCGGAGTAGATCATTACCAAGTCTGGTATTCACGTGATTATATTTTACTGACTTATTTACCCGGACGATGCCAGACTGATCGATCAGGCCTGGCTGTGCATGACCTGCTACAAGAGGACTGAGAAGTGTACAGTTAATAAAACTAGTCCCAAGTTCTGAAGCGAGTTTGTAAAACATCTCTCCTGTTTCGTTTACATTCGCCTCAAACCGACAATGCAAAAAAGTCAGGGATCCGGGCATCATGTCCGATCCACCAGCTTTAAAATTAGTTATCTTACAATCTTCCACCGATACATCGGCAATACCCGTACCCAGGTCTGCCGCAAAACTACCGCACTGACTAATTTTAATTTGCGGATAAAGTCCCCACTCATCGTATTTGCTGCCGGAAATATTTCTTAATATGAAATGATTTTCGGATGGCGGCAGGTTCTCAAGCTGGATATTCGTAAAGATCATGCGGGAGTTGGCGGTTAGCTGCACTCCGTCATAGCTTCCGGTTTTGGCCAGATGCAGAGACTGCGGATCAATGATCTCTATTATACGCAGCCCCTTTTCCCTTCCTTCTACCACAATATTACGAAATTCCATAAGGGATGGAAAGAATACTCTTCTGCCATCCGCCGCCTGCGAAAAACCGGAAATCCTCATGAGCCGGGCGATGCCCTGCGAGCCGGGATTGGTGCTGAAGTCTATAACCATATCCTCCACGCGCAATGTTCTGCCATAGCCTACCGGGTATTTATAATCAAAATCATCTGCGACCATAGAAAGAATGGCAACATCGCCGCTGCCTGTCGGCGCATGCCGGCAATTGCGGATACGGATATCCCCATCCCATTTCGCCCCGAAATCATTCCTGAAACTGATAAAATTATTGCTGCGGCAGGTAGTATTCTCAACGAACAGGTCACCGCCCCCTGTGATCGTTATCCCGTTGGTACCGATCTTTGAATCCTTGATATAGAGGTTGAGGCAATAGAAATGAACATCAACCCGGTTTAAAACACATTGTTCAACCCTGAAGTTCTTAAAAAGATTGGTACCGAAAACGCCCCAATGCACAGGACTCCCTTCAGCGGTCACATTCCTGAATGTAGCATTCAGCACATAGCTTCCACCGATCCCGTATGTGCCGTGCAGAACATCATTTTCTGTCCCCGGACGGTCTTTCTCCCAGGGGATCATCCTCACATTTTCCAGAAGAACATCGTATACACACGAAAAATTATAAAAGCCGGTACGGGGCGCCATGGCAACATCCGCCTTCCCTTTTTCCAGTCCCACCCACTGGTTACGTATAATTGTACGGCTGCGGTTCACAGAAAAGCCCATCCTTACATAACCCGTTGTGTCAAAATTCGTACGTTCGCCC
>CAZFQV010000096.1:0-7802 GCA_964521175.1 uncultured Sphingobacterium sp. | reverse complement strand
AGCAACCGATGCAATTATCCATGTTCTTCGATGTTTTGACGATGACAATGTTATACATGTGGATGGCTCCGTGAATCCGATCCGGGATAAAGAGATTATCGATACCGAACTGCAGTTGAAAGACCTTGACGCCGTTACAAAACGGATTCAGAAGGTTGAAAAAATGGCAAAAACGGGTAATGATAAAGATGCAAAAAAAACCTATGAGGTGTGCAATATCATAAAAGCACATCTGGAATCTGGAAAATCAGTCCGCACCGCTCCTATTAGCGACGAAGACAAAGAATTTATTGCTGACCTGTTTTTATTAACAGAAAAGCCCGTTTTGTACGTATGCAATGTGGATGAAAAATCTGTTGTAAGCGGTAACCAGTATGTAGATAGGGTGCGTGAAGCTGTAAAGGAAGAAAATGCTGAGGTCTTGGTTATTTCGGCACAAATTGAGGCAGAAATAGCCTCTCTGGAGAGTTTTGAAGAGCGACAAATGTTTCTTGAAGACTTAGGTCTGACTGAATCAGGAGTCACTCAGTTAATTCGGGCGGCGTATAAATTATTAAAACTTGCCACCTACTTCACAGCCGGCGTACAGGAGGTGAGAGCCTGGACCATTACCCAGGGATTTACTGCACCACAAGCTGCAGGCGTTATCCACTCTGATTTTGAAAAAGGTTTCATTCGTGCAGAGGTAATCAAATATGACGACTTTATAAGTCTGGGATCAGAAGCCGCCTGTAAAGAGGCGGGTAAGCTGGGCGTTGAAGGTAAAAGCTATATCGTGCAGGATGGCGATATTATGCACTTCAGATTTAATGTTTAATCCTTGTCGCTGATAGTGGAATAATTATATTTGTTCGATTTTAATATAGGTGCCCATAGTTCAATGGATAGAATTGCAGATTCCGGTTCTGCTGATGGGGGTTCGAATCCCTCTGGGCACACAAAATTTTAATAAATCCTTCCGGTATCTGCTCCGGTACCTCCTGATTATTTCTTCCCGGACCTGCCTCCAGGATCTCCTCATTAAGGATAAATCTACTTTCTGCATTACGCATTTTCATAGTTCGGGTAAATAACTTCTGTAAATCAAATTTTATAGATTTAGTGGGGAGACCCCGTCTCGTGGCACGGGGAGGTGTTGACGTTTTTCCCGAACGCCGATCCGGGATCTCCTGATATTGCCTAAGTGCATTGTATCGTCCTAAAATAAGTTTACAGGTTTACAAATAATCCTGCTATTGATTTACAGGTTTTGTAGATTTAGTCAGGAGGCCCCGTGTCGTGGCACGGGGAGGGCACGGGGAGAGCGCCGCGAGAAGCTGCTGACATCGGTTCTGATCCTGATAAGCACAGCATTCTATACAACCGTTTCATTCAGAATCTTTTTATATTTTTTCATAACATACATTGAATAAGCTAGTTATACTGAAATAATTATCTGGCACTCATTACGGTATAGTGTTTGGAGCAAGGGTGTTATATATCAAATAAAAAATGTCTATGAAACCCATCAACAAAATCAACGGATACATAAAAAGGCTAGCTTTCTTATCGGTTGCGGCCGTCCTATTTTCATCCTGTCTGAAAAATCTTTCCAACGATAATGAACCCCAAAACGTAGCGGCACTGAACGTAGTGAATGCATCGCCTGGTCCAATGAGTATAAACTATTTCCTGGACAACAACCTTGTAAATACTCCCTCTTTACAGTATGGTCAGAAAAGTGGCTATATATTAGCAGTAGCACGAGTCAGGCAGTTTGACGCTGCCAGAGGTGGTACGCTTACTTCTATCTTCGCTGACACAATAGAATTAACGACCGATAAATATTATTCTTTATTTCTAACCGGTGAAAACACGACATTAAGCAGTTTATTTATAGAGGACGAACTAACAACACCTGAAGTCGGAAAATCAAAAATTAGATTCATAAATCTTAGTCCCGATGCCGGAACCCTCAGGTTGAGTTTGTCGGATCCCAATATAATATTTAACGGGCAATCCTATAAAGGAGCATCAGCGTTTCAAGAGATAGATCCGGCATCATATGAACTAAAACTTAAAAATTCAGACGGGACAGAGATCGACCAGGATAATCTTGATGTGGCTGCCGGTAAAATTTATACGATATGGGCAGGAGGGCTGGTTGAAGGTGATGAGAATACTTCGCTGCGCTTAATGACGAGCATCAATAATTAGGACTGCAGATAGATAAAAACCATTATCCTATATCGTTTTTATTTTCAAATAAGAAGAACATGATAAACAGGAGAAAAATATTAGTGATAGATGATGACCCGGATATCCTTGAAATCATCGGTATGATCCTTAAAGAAGAAGGTTTTGACGTTGAGCTTATGAAAAACGGCATGAATATCTTCGAGCATATTTACGAATTTGGCCCTGACTTAATCATCCTCGATGTGATGTTGGGGAACATGGACGGCCGCGAGATATGTAATAATATTAAAAGTACTTTAAGTACCTCCCATATCCCAGTGATTTTGATATCAGCCTCTCACGATATATATGAACTTGGTAAAAAGAACTGTACGCCAGACGATTTTCTCGAAAAACCTTTTGATCTTATGAAACTAATCCATAAGGTAGAACTAAAGCTAAGTGCCTGAGTTTTATACAAAAGAGCTGTTATAATTCCCTGATCTTTATACTCCTGAATGAAACTTCATCTCCGTGATCCTGGAGAAGAATACGTCCTTTTTCCGCCAGTCCGAAACCCGCTATATCTTTGTACTTACTCTTCGTAATCAATTCAATAAATTCCGCTGAGCCGCGCTTATAAGAAAGTACCATATAACCATTAAGCCAGTGTTCTATCCGGGAGTCGGGATAGACCCGTAGAATTCCCTGATTCCACGTACCCGTTTTCCTAATTAAAGAATTGGGTAAGTTTTGACGTGGGATAAGATCATATAGAGAACTTAGCGTACGATTACCATTTATCCCCATTTTCGCATCGGGATGGTTGGCGTCGTCAAGAATCTGATATTCCAAGCCCAAAGCAAGTCCTTCGTTTTCAGAAACAAAATACTTTACGCCACTATTCGATCCTTTGGTAAGCTTAAAATCAAATTTCAATTCAAATGCACCATATTGTTTTTCAGTAACAATATCGCCTCCCCTGCCATCTTTTATCACCCTCAAAACACCGTCTTCCATCGCCCATCCGTTCTTCGGAAACTGTTTCTTACCTGCACTCCTCCATCCTTTCCCTGATTTGCCATCCCAAAGTAAACCATATCCATTATTTATTTCCTGTGCCGACAGGTTATTGGCAATATTGTTAACTACATAAATATCATCATAGGGTGATGGCTGTAGGTTTTTGGTCTTGATTCTGATATTCCGCCAGCGGACCTGTCTACCAGGTTTTTCCGAGTTTGGTATCGCATGAACCTGAAATGCAATAAATCCGCTTCTTGTTTCCGAGTCAACAAGATGGGCTATTGGAATACCATTTACCCAGGTTCTGATTGTATTAGCTATGCATTCAATCCTGTACTTATTCCATCCGTTATTTTTAAATGCCGTTTTGCCATTCGGATTAAGCCCGACCGGATACAACCAACCCCTGCGCCCCTCGTCATAAATCCCACCACTCCATCCACGTGCAGAAGGATCGATCTCGATCTGGTATCCTTGTACTCTACCATCTTTTTGATTGGGGTCGCTCAGGCTCCTAACCTGTATACCGGAGTTCATCGCTGGATCTACCCATAATTCAACCTCCATGATAAAGTCTGAATACTCTTTTTCTGTCGCCAAAAAAGAATTAGGCTCATTGGAAACTGTCGTTCCAATCAATTCGCCGTTCTTAACGTCAAACTTCGCATTTCCATTCAATTGTCTGAAACCATGAAGGTCACGGCCATTGAAAAGACTAACCCAGCCGTCATTGCTTTGGGCAAAGGAGCTTATCGATGAGAGTAAAACGGGCACTATAAGGAATTTTAATTTCATAATAACCTATCGGATACTCAAAATTAATAATTATTCAACGCTACGAACAGGGCAAGGCTAAATAACGAGACAGCAATTCCCAAAAAACTGCCACCTGGAAGTAATTTGTCCCGGCCTTATTTCAATATATTTTTCAAATAGAAACAATTATCTCTCTTTTGTTCCTACATTTAATCGTTAAAAACTTCCTGGTATTTATGATAAAAAAAACTAATTGCAAGGTCAGGCAGCATTGTCCATATCCGACTTTGCTCGTGTTATTTATAATTTCTTTACTGATTAGCGGTAGTGTTCAAAGCCAGACTATATTTAGTGGATATGAAACACTGTACACTCCCCCCAAATCCTACACCCTTTACCATGCAGAGCAGCCATTGAAAATGGATGGCATCCTGGACGAACAGGCCTGGGCTGAAGCACCGTGGACGGATGATTTCATTGATATCGAAGGACTTCAAATGCCGAAGCCGGTATATCGTACCCGGGTTAAGATGCTGTGGGATGATAAGTATCTTTATATAGCCGCCAGCATGGAGGAGCCTCACCTCTGGGCAAATCCGCAAGCTCCCGGAGATATTATTTTCAAGGATAATGTATTTAAGATATTCATTGATCCTGATAATAATATGAATGATGACTTCGAGATTCAGATAAATCCAAATAATCTGATGTTATTTCTCATCATGAATAAGCCGTACCGTGATGGAGGAGTTCCGGTGAGCGGCTGGGTTCCCATTGGACTGCAGTCTGCAGTAAAATTAAACGGGACGCTCAGCAATTCGTCAGATAAAGATTCGGGCTGGCTTACAGAAATAGCAATTCCCTTGGCCTCTCTAAACTTCCATCCAAGAGACAGCCGTAAAAACACCAGTTTGCGAATAAATTTCATGAGAACAGGCTGGGACTTCACAGTTCAGAATGGGGTTTATTCTAAAAAAATGGACGCGGCAGGAAAAGCGCTGCCCCCACATTATGCGGTATGGTCGTCTCAGGGATTAATTAACATGCACTTACCCGAAAGATGGGGTTACACCATTTTTTCGCCATCTCCCCCTGCAGGCCAAAACGTCCATGAATTTGTCCTGCCTTATTCCGAGAAGCAAAGGGACTATCTTTGGCTGGTATATTACAAACAAAAAGATTGGTTAAAAAAGGCTGGTCAATACGCCGGGTCACTCAAAGATCTGGCAATCCCGAAAGATGAAATTAAAATTGACGGTAAAATGAACAAATTATCGCTCGAGGCATCCTCAAAGCAGTTTTTAGCCAGCATTAGTGATGGCAGTGGAAAAATAATCACAATTAACCAAGACGGATATGTACAGTAAAATCTCAACTTTTATAAGAATACCAGCGTGGTATATTTTCGGTATTTGTCTTTTCTCAGCTCCTCTATTTGCGCAACAAACCGAGCTTCTCATACTTCCTACTATCCATACAGGGCACGCCAAGAACCCAAACTATACTTTTGCCGACGTAACTAGGATTATTGAAAACTTCAGGCCCGATATTATAGGTATGGAAATAAGGCCTGAAGACCTGGATCAGGACACGGTATACCTCAAGGCTTTTTATCAGCCGGAAATGATTACGGCGCTCAAAGGTTTTCCGGGTGTACAAAAAGCAGGAATCGATTTTATGGGATCAGACATGGAGGGCAGGCAGCTGCCACCGGGATTTAACCGTGACACTACCGGCGAAATGGGATTGTTCAGGTTAAACAATCGTAAACTGATGAAAGACGATGAGATAGTCAAGGCCAGAATAGCAAAAGGTTTGGTTGCCTTAAAGGCCAGGCAATCTGATATGATGTCCAAACTCAGCGCAAATGAACTGCTTAGCGGTAATTACGATGAGATTACCGCAGAATATACTAAAGCTCAGACTGATTTGTTAAAAAACACACCTTATCAATACTATGATACGTTTAGTGTCAGGCGTGATCAGCGAATTGCGGATAATATCAAAGACCTGGCATTGAAAAACCCTGGGAAAAGAATTATTATACTTACTGGCGCCAATCACCATAACCGGGCATTTAATACTTTAAGTCAGGTAAAATCGGTTCACCTGGTAAGAGCGATCGAACCCTGATAATTCTTCCTCAGTGATAAGGCACGTTTGAGGTGTAATATTTCGCAGTCAATAAAGATCTCAATACTAAGAGGTTTAAAAAGTTATTTTTGTACTGCCGCTATGAACCGATTAATCGCAATCTTTTTCTTGTGGGCGAATATTGCCCCAGCCAGTGCCCAGCAGGTAGGACTTGTGTTCAGCGGTGGAGGTGCAAAAGGATTGGCGCATATCGGAGTATTAAAGGCCCTGGAAGAGAATCATATTCCTATAGATTATATCGTCGGCACCTCTATGGGCGGCGTGGTGGGCGGGATGTATGCATCAGGTTATAGTCCTGCAGAAATTGAGAAAATTGCGCTCAGTGATAATTTCCAAAACTGGGTTTCAGGAGATTTTAGCAATAACTATAAATTCTTCTTTGACAAAAAGCCTGAAAATCCATCGTTTGTCACCGCCAAACTCCAGATAGACACCGGTTTTAACGTAAAATTACGATCGAATTTAATCGATGATGTTCCACTCAATTATGCACTTCTCGAACTATTTGGCCAGGCATCGGTAAATGCAAGAGAGGACTTCAATCATTTGTTTGTACCCTTCAGGTGCATAGTTGCGGATGTTTTGGCGCAGGAGATGATTCCCGTATCCACAGGAAGTCTCCCTGAAGCCATCCGGGGAACATTCACCGTACCCCTGCTTTATCGCCCTGTAAAAGTCAATGATAAATATGTATTTGACGGTGGTATTTATAATAACTTTCCCGTTGATGTACTTAAAGAAGAATTTAAACCCGATTATATCATTGGCTCAAACGTGTCATCTAAGATTTTTAATGATTATCCCAAAGAAAATGATGAGAAGCTAATTCAGCGCTTTTTGGTTTACATGTTTTTGTCTAAGTCTGATTCAACTTCCATCGGTGAGCACGGATCCTATATACAACCCCAACTTTCGGGTTTCAGTACCACGAATTTTTCACCGGTGGCCGAGCTTATTCAAAGAGGTTACGATGCAACCATAGCAGATATGGCTAATATTAAGAAAGCGGTGAGTCGACGGACGAGTAATGAAGAGCTGGAAGAAAGGCGATTGAAATTTAAAATGGGTAGACCGACATTGCAATTTGACTCGATACAGGCCATCGGTATAAATTCCAAACAAGAAAAATATGTCGAAACCGTTATAAACAGCACGATCAAGGGGCAACTGAATCTCGAAACACTGAAGTCAGCTTACTTTAAGCTTGTCGCTGACGATAATTTCGAAACTGCATATCCACAAATAAAGCCGGGTAAAACTGACGGCAGTTATATTTTCGAGTTGCAGTTACAAAGGCAAAGGAATTTCAGAATAGATTTTGGCGGAGGTATCTCTACCAGACCTATCAGTAACGCGTATGTGGGCCTGCAATATAATTATCTAAGAAAAAAATCTTATACTTTTTCCGCCAATTTCTACTCCGGGGGCTTTTATGAATCCGCGCAGGGCTTGGTGAGAATGGACGTTCCCGGAAAGTTGCCTTTCTATCTGGAGGCTGAGTTTACCTACAATCATTGGAACTATTTTAACAAAAGCCAGATCTTTATTGAAGACATCAGCCCTACATTTATTGAGCAGTCGGATCGAAAATCGGCCTTAACAGCTGCAATTCCTATCGGCAACAATGGCAAGCTAACGCTACAGGCAGCATATATCGGTTTCGAAGACAAATACAGTCCGAACCAGCTTTTCCAATTTGGAGATATTAT
>CAZFQV010000095.1:0-7897 GCA_964521175.1 uncultured Sphingobacterium sp. | reverse complement strand
ATTAGGGGTGTTGAAATGGAAATCGCCGACAAGTTGCTTAAATCTCTTCCGGAAAATGTGTCGGGCCTGACGAAAGAGGTGGATCAAGATCAGGTGACCAGCATAGGCTGGGGACTTGCCGGCTTACAAATTTACAGGTCATACAAGAGTAGCAACAAGCAGCTCATCTTTAATATCGCAAATAACTCATTTTTATCTGCTATAAACCAGTTTTTGGTTGGGGGTGCATATAGCCAGAGCACCGGAGGGCAACAGAACTGGAAACAGGTGATGGTCAAAGGCAATAAGGCCATCATCGAATACGATGTTGACAGCGGCTATAAGCTTAGCATCCCTTTGGGACAGTCATCCTTGCTGGCTTTTGAGGGGATAAACTTTTCTAGTGAACAGGACATGATGGGCGCTGTAAATCAGTTTGATATAGAAGGAATTAAGAAAACTTTAGGAGAAAAATAAGGAGATGAATCGTATAGCATTAACTTTGGCAGTAATTGGATTGACTTTTTCCGCGGCTGCGCAGGATTTCAATAGAGATATTCAGACCGCCCGCCAGTCCTACAGCTCGGGCAACTTAGAAAACTCAAGGTTTGTCATGCAGCAAATGTTGCAGGGAATTGATATAATAAGCGGAAAGGAGACATTGAAACTCCTGCCAACGTCACTGGATAATATGACCGCAAAAATATCTGAAGACGCGGTAACTGCAGGATCTGGTTTTGCGGGAGCCATTATTCACCGACTCTACCAGTTTGAAGATAAAACAGCAACTCTTGAGATTATCAGCAATTCGCCGATGATCGGATCTATAAATGCGATCCTGTCTATTCCTTTTATCGGTACGGGTGGTAATGGCGACAGGATGGTCGTCAAGGTGGACGGTTATAAGGCTTTAATACAAAAGGACTCAGAAGCTACTGTCCCAAGCTATACTATTCAGGTCCCTTTAGGCTCAACACTGATTAGTGTGAAAACAGAAAATTTTAGCGGTGATGTTGTAAAGCTTGTAAATAGCCTCCCTGTGACGCAAATCGCTCAAAAATTAAATTAATCATATGAATCAGGGAAGCCGACTGCCTGGTTCAATCCCGAGAGTTACAAGTGAGGGTGCATTCCGATTAGAAACGTCAATTTTGTTTTTAAAAGGAGGAGATGAGTCCAATTCCCGCTCGCGGACTATTTTGTAGCTCTCATGCTGTGAGCATAAAAATGTTATGGCTCAGCTCTCAAAAAAACAATCAGACGACCGTCATTTTCCATACCGCCAGTAATAAGCCAGCAGGACTCCTTTTATGCCATTTTTTCGATTTCTGAACGGAAGCCTACCCTTAGTAAAGACGAAATATTCAGCATGAGATGTCTTCATGTACATGCAGTTGCAGGGTTTCTACTCTTGTTTATTTAATAGTAATGGTGCAGCCAGTGTTTGATTTGATTAGAAATTATAATTAAAATATTACTTTAGAAAAATGGTATACTCAGCGCGTGATGATCCGGAATTCAGATCAGGATTCTGTGAGTCTTTTTATGATATGTTGTTATGTCCATTTTGTAAAAATCTGACTAAACAACCAAGAAAATGACAGTTAATGCCCTGGTTCTTACGGGAGGCTTGCTCCATACTTCTGATGCGAAAACCGGCCACGGATTAATCCGGGAAAGCAACAGATTTAATATTGTCGGAATCGTTGATCATGTCCATGCGGGTAAGGATGCCGGAGAGGTATTGGATGGGCAAAACAGGGGATTACCCATATTCGCAACCGTTGAAGAGTCGCTTGCAGGCCGACCGGAATATTGTATAGTAGGGGTGGCTACTACCGGAGGGGTGTTTCCCGACCGTATGCTTGCCGATATAAAAGTTGCCATCGAGAGTGGCCTGTCCATCATAAATGGCCTGCATGATTATTTGAGCGATCGCGCTGACATGGTAGAACTCGCCCAAAAACGACAGGTAAAACTGGTCGACATCCGCAGGCCTAAAAGTCGGGCGGAACTTCATTTTTGGACTGGCAGAATTCGTCAGCTGAAGACTCCGGTTATCGCATTGCTGGGCACGGATTGCTCTCTGGGCAAACGTACGACCACCCGATTTATACTGCAGGCTTGTGCCGACCACGGTATTCATGCTGAAATGATTTATACCGGACAGACTGGCTGGCTTCAAGGCGGTCAGTATGGTTTTGTACTGGACTCTACATTGAATGATTTTGTTGGAGGAGAGATGGAACATGCTGTCATGACCTGTGTGGAGGAAACCTCGCCTGACGTGGTTTTGATTGAAGGGCAGGCGGCGCTGAGAAATCCCAGTGGACCATGCGGCTCAGAGATGTTAATATCGGGCAATGCTAAATATGTAGTACTTGTACACGCCCCCAGGAGAAAATACTTTGAACATGATCCTGCCTGGGGCGAGATACCTGATTTGGGAACAGAAATCGAGTTGATTCGGATGTATGGCTCAGAAGTGATTGCTATTGCCATTAATACGGAAGACTGCACGCAAGAGGAAGCCCGGAATTTCAAATTGCAATATCAGGAAAGATTTAAAATGCCTGTTATGTTACCTCTGGAAGAAGGCTGCGAAGCTTTGATCCCTTTGATAAAAAAACTTATATGAAGATCATCGCCATTCGTACCTATAAGAGATCACTTGCATTAAAGAAGCCATACACCATTTCTCGCAATACTTTTTATGATACAGAGAATGTATTTTTAGAGGTCGAGCTTGCTAATGGAATCGTCGGCCTGGGTGCTGCCTGTCCTGAGGGGGCCGTGGTCGGTGAAACAGCGGAAATTACGGTAGCCAACCTCAGGTCTGAATCGGTATTGCAATTTGTGGGAGCGGATATCCGCGAATTTATAGGACATATCGCTGTTCTGGGGCAGATTTACGGTTCTTTTCCCGGTACGATGGCGGCATTTGATATAGCTTTACATGATGCGTTCGGTCAGTGGCTTGGACTCTCCGTAGTCGATTTTTATGGACGAAAGCATCGTAGAATGCTGACCTCCATAACGATCGGCATAAAGAATGTTGAGGAGACGTTGGCAGAGGCGAAAGAGTATAAAGATCAGGGATTCAGAGCTTTAAAGGTAAAGACGGGGCTTGATGCTCAGGAAGATGCGGAGCGGATCATTAAGTTGAGGGAAGCTTTCGGCAGTTATTTTAGTATTCGTGTCGACGCCAACGCGGGGTACACTCCTGGTCAGCTGGGACGGTTTTTGGATCTCACCCAGCATAGTAATATTGAAGTTATCGAGCAGCCCTTTCTACCGGGAGAGGATGACGAAATGTTAGGCTTTGATCCGGAGCTAAGAAAGGTCTTTGCCGCTGACGAGTCTTTGACCAGCCCGACAACGGCTGTTGAATTAAGCAAAGAGCGGCCTTTTGGGATCTTTAATATTAAACTAATGAAATGCGGAGGAATAAGATCCGCCTTAGAGATTGCCTCTGTTGCCCGGTATGCTGGTATTGATCTGTTCTGGGGATGTAATGATGAGAGCAGAATAAGCATTACTGCCGCATTGCATGCAGCGTTTACCTGCCGGCATACGCGCTTTCTCGATCTTGACGGAAGCTTTGACCTGGCCGAAGATCTTGTAAAAGGAGGCTTTATACTGGAAGACGGGTATTTGTCTCCAAATGAAGGAAATGGTCTAGGATTAACAAAATTATAATATGTCGAAACCCGTTTTAAACCGAACAGTTACCCGTTGGTCTGCAGTATTGCTGGTGGTGAGCGCGGTAGTGGGATCAGGGGTATTTAAAAAGATTGCTCCCATGTCAGAGGCCTTACCCTCACCCGGCTGGATTTTACTTTGCTGGCTGGTCGCAGGCTTATTCACTCTTATTGGGGCTTTGTGTACCGCCGAACTTGCGGCAATGATGCCCGGCTCGGGAGGAGAATACGTATTCTTTAAAAAGATCTATGGAAAGTTTTTTGCCTTTCTATATGGATGGAGTAACCTGGCCGTAATGAAATCTGCATCAATTGCAGCCCTGGCTTTTATATTTTCAGAGTCCTTTTACAGCCTTTTTAATTTATCAGTATTTCATATCGGGGGCATCGGCTTTTTGGGTGAGAATGCGGGTGCGAAAATTATCGCGTCTATTCTGATCGTCTTTTTAAGCTTTATTAACCACCGTGGAGTGGTTTTTGGTGAAAAGCTGTCACGATACCTGATAGCGGGTATAATCCTTTCAATACTGGGCTTTTGTCTCTCCTCACTTTTTTCATCACACGGAAATGTAGCAAACTTTTCTACGGTTTCGGAAACACCGAGCGGCTGGCCCTTACTTGCCGCTTTTTTTGCAGCCGCCATTAGCGCTTTCTGGGCGTATGAGGGATGGAGTAATATTGGTTATATTGGTGAGGAGGTTAAGGATCCACAGAGGAATATTCCATTAGCACTGACGCTGGGCACTTTAGGTGTGATCGCACTCTATCTCTTGGTGAATGCAGCGTACATCTACGTTATTCCTGTTGAACAACTCGGAGCCCTGGCCAGCCAGGCCAATAAGATTGCAGGCGTTGAAGCTGCCAGGGTGATTAGTGGAAATGCAGGCGCTTTCATTTTGTCAGCTTTAATACTTCTCGCGACATTCAGTTGTACCAATAGCACCATATTGATGTCGTCTAGGATAGTGTATGCTATTGCTCGTGATCGGGTATTCTTTAAAAAGGCCGGTGAAGTACATCCTAAATATCATTCGCCTTCTTTTGCGCTGCGCTGGCAATGCGCCTGGTCGGTTGTATTGGTGTGGTCCGGAAGTTTTGATCAACTTACCGATCTATTGATCTTCGCCTCCTTTATATTTTATGGTTCAACAGCCTTAGGGGTAATCGTAATGCGAACTAAGTTTCCTGATGCCGAACGGCCTTATAGAATGTTTGCCTATCCTCTACTACCCCTTATCTTTATTCTCTTTTGTATTACATTGGTGCTGGTCACCATCGTTCAGAATCCATTGCAGGCTTTCACGGGACTGGGTTTAATATTCGCTGGCGTTCCGGTATATCTGTACTTTTCAAATCAAAGATCCAAAGAACAATTAATTGAATAAACGTGGGACAAAAAAAATACTCTAAAGCAACTGATGCGGTCTGGGCCGGCGAAGATAATCCTTATTTCAAGGGGGCTATTACGATGCCAATAGTGAGCAGTGTCACTTTTGCGTACACAGACTTAAACGAATGGTATGACGTTGCCACTGGAAATGCAGAAGGGTTTATATACAGCAGAAACACCAATCCAACAGTAGCTTCGCTGGAAGAAAAAATCAGAGTATTAGAGAATGCCGAGGCCGCAACCGCATTTGCCACAGGTATGGCCGCCATTAGTAATACTTTATTTACATTTCTTAAGCCGGGGAAAAGGGTGGTTTCTGTTAAAGACACCTACGGCGGTACGAGCAGGCTATTTCTCGATTTTCTTCCGACCTATGGCGTAGATGTCAAGCTATGTGAAACTGGAAATCATGAAGAGATGGAACTGGAAATCGGGAAAGGCTGTGATTTGGTTTATCTGGAGACCCCTACCAACCCGACCCTTAAAATTATAGATATCCGAAGAATTGCTGGTGCAGCAAAAAAGGCAGGCGCCATCGTTGTGGTCGACAATACTTTTGCAACGCCTATAAATCAAAATCCATTGAATTTGGGTGCCGATCTCGTTGTGCATAGTGCCACAAAATACCTTTGCGGACACTCGGATGCCATGGGCGGATTGCTGGCGGGCCACAAGGAATTAGTTGCTGAGGTATTCCGTTTTCGGGAAATTAACGGTGCCAGCCTGCATGCAGACCCAGCTTATATGATTGCCAGAGGCATGAAAACTCTTGGACTTCGAATCCCGCGTCAGAATGAATCAGCATTAAAAATCGCCCTTTACCTGAACTCTCATCCTAAGGTAAAAGACGTTTTCTATCCCGGTCTTGAGAGTCATAAAGACCACGATATTGCCCGGTCACAAATGCGTGGCTTTGGCGGCATGCTGAGCTTCGCCCTTGACGGAGGTTATGAACTGGTAGAAAAACTACTTCCTTCCTTAAGGCTTGCCCATCTGGCTGCGAGTCTCGGTTCTGTCGGCACGCTTGCAGGGCCGCCCCGAACGACGAGCCACGTAGAATTAACAGAAGCTCAAAGAAAATTGTTGGGAATCCCGGAGAGCCTGGTTAGATATTCAGTCGGTATCGAAGATGCCGATGATTTGCTGGACGATCTGGATCAGGGCTTGAAGAGATTATAGTTAAAGGACATGCTATTGAATTAGAGATAAATATTTATTTTTATTCTATAAAATTTATGCTATGAGTGATCCTGTGAGACTGAAGTCATTTATGGTGACTGTCATTTTAATTACGTCATTATGCTTATCCGTATATGCTCAGTCTGAAAAGGCGGAAGCTGAAATAGGAATGATAATGAAGGACAAGGATGTGGCAGGAATCGCCGTTGCCGTTGTTAAAAATGGGTCGATCGTATATACCCATTCTTTTGGTCTGAAGAATATCTCTTCAAAAACCCCTCTGGCTGATACCGACATCTTTAGGATTGCGTCTATTTCTAAATCGTTCTCTGCTACCTCTGTCATGCAGCTGGTGGAAGCAGGGAAGCTATCTCTGGATGACGATTTTGGGGATTTGGTAGGTTTCAGAATCAGAAACCCCCAATTCCCCGATAAGGTCATTACACTGCGAATGGTCATGTCACATACCTCCAGTATAAATGATAGCCAAGGCTATTTTAATCTTGATGTGATTAACCCTGAGAAAAACCCGGACTGGGCAAAATGTTATAACGATTACGCCCCAGGTGATGGATATGAATATTGTAACCTGAATTATAACATGATCGGGACTATTATAGAAAAAGTTTCAGGCGAGCGGTTTGATAATTACGTAAAGCATCATATATTAAACCCACTTGGCCTGTACGGGGGCTATAATGTTGATTCGCTAGATGCTAATCGCTTTGTTACTTTGTATGAATACGATACTAAAACAAGAAGGATGACACCGTCTCCAGCGGCCTATGCACCACGCAGGGAAGAAATAAGAAACTACACCTTAGGGTATGATACGCCGGTGTTTTCCCCGACAGGAGGTATGAAGATTTCAGCTACTGATCTGGCCAGGTATATGACTATGCATATGAACTATGGAAAGTCCAAAGGCGTGCGTATCATCTCAAAGAAGAGCTCGAGGATTATGCAGACTAAAATTTCCGAAGAGGAAGGCTATGGTCTTGCTCTTATGAGAGCAGATAATAGTCTTATCCCTGGCGAACATATGGTGGGACATACCGGTTCTGCCTATGGCCTTTACAGTGCGATGTTCTTTCAGCCTAAAAAGAAATTTGGGATCGTGGTTATTACTAATGGTTGTAACCCAAACTATTCTAAGGGGTTCAATGAAGTGGTTTCCTTAACGTTGAATAGCTTGTATAATAATATCATAAAAAACAGATAAACCGGAAAGAATAAAAGAAAGTATCATAAGACAGCCTTAAATGCTGAATTAAAGCTCAAAAAGTCGAAAAAGGATTTGGCATTAGGCCTAAATAAATTAGATTTGTCAAAGGTTAAATCAACTAATAAAAAGAAACTATGAAGAATTTTGAAAAATTGAAAGAATTGTTTGCGTCGGTAGAGGTTGATGCAAATAAATTTTATAACTCTGGTAACAGTGCCGCAGGAACCAGAGTTCGCAAGGGTATGCAGGAAATAAAAAATCTGGCCCAAGAAATCAGAACCGAAATTACCGAGAAAAAAAACAGCGCTAAATAGGAGTGATCTGACTTTAGAAAACGATATAGGCTCCGAATTACGGAGCCTATATAGTTTACGGGGTTTCTTGTCGATCGGCGTATTCGGTCGGATATCTATGCAGAGCGCG
>CAZFQV010000094.1:0-7916 GCA_964521175.1 uncultured Sphingobacterium sp. | reverse complement strand
GAAAATTATTAAGTCTCTATCGGCCAAACATCAGGTAGAAACCATCGCAATAGGTAACGGCACTGCCGGTCGCGAGACCGAAAGTTTTATACGTTCACTTGAACTTGGGGGTATTATTATTGTGATGGTCAATGAAAGCGGGGCCTCCGTGTATTCTGCGTCTGAAGCAGCCCGTGATGAATTTCCGGATAAAGATATTACCGTCCGGGGCGCCGTTTCTATTGGCCGAAGACTGATGGATCCTTTAGCCGAGTTGGTTAAAATCGACCCGAAATCCATAGGTGTCGGGCAATACCAGCATGACGTTGACCAGTCTTTGCTTCAAACTTCTTTGGATGATACGGTAATTAGTTGCGTTAATTCGGTAGGAGTGGAGTTAAATACTGCGTCCCGGCAGATCCTGTCTTACATTTCAGGTTTGGGTCCGCAGCTCGCCCGAAATATTGTTGACTACAGGAATAGTAATGGAGCCTTTAAAAGGAGGTCTGATTTGAAAAAGATTCCCAGGCTGGGAGAAAAGGCGTTTGAACAGGCGGCCGGATTCCTTAGGATAAGCAGTTCGGAAAACCCTCTCGATGGAAGCGCCGTTCATCCGGAAAGATATTGGCTGGTGGAGCAAATGGCAAAGGATCTGAACTGTAGCGTGATGGATCTGATAAATGATGCGAATATACGCAAGCAGATTATCTTGAAGAACTATGTAAGCGACACTGTTGGTATTCCGACCTTAAGTGACATCATTGATGAATTGGCCCGGCCAGGGCGTGATCCAAGAGATCAGTTCGAAGCGTTTAGCTTTTCAGAAGGGATAAATGCTATTACCGATCTTTATGTGGGTATGTCCTTACCAGGTATCATTACTAATATCACCGCATTCGGAGCGTTTGTTGATATCGGTGTGCATCAAGACGGACTGGTTCACGTAAGTCAGCTTTCAAACCGTTTTGTAAAAGATCCGAACGATATTGTGAAAGTTAATCAGAAGGTGACAGTAAAAGTCACGGAAGTAGATGTTTTGCGGAAGAGGATAGCTTTGAGCATGAAGACTGACGAATTGATAATGAGCTCCCCGAAAGTTAAGAAGAAGGTTGGTATTCCGATAAAAGCGACAAAAAAGTCAGAGGCAAATCAGGAAACTGATATTGCCACAAAACTTGCAGCACTTAAAAAGAGATTTTCATGATCCGTCAACTACATTTTTCTCTTATCCATGGAAACTCTATTTGACGCAATAATTATTGGAGGGGGAGCATGTGGATTAATGTGTGCCGTACAGGCTGGGTTTCTAGGTAAGCGGGTATTGATTCTTGAAAAAAACGAAAAGGTCGGTGCCAAAATTCTCATCTCCGGCGGGGGACGATGTAATTATACCAATCTATATGCAAATGAATCTAACTTCATATCGGAAAATCCTCATTTCTGTAAATCAGCACTTTCCCGGTTTACGGTAGAAGACACGATCAGTTTTTTTGAATCTTATGGGATTTTAGGCAGGGAAAAGACCCTTGGTCAGCTGTTTCCGGAAAGTAACAGTGCTAAAGATATTGTTCTTCTTTTTGAACGTTTATGCAAGGATTTAGATCAGGAAATTAGGTGCGGAGTATCAATTAAAGCGCTCCATAGAAAGGAGAATGGTACTTTTAACGTATCTTATAATCGAGGAGACGGCTCTCCCGAAGAAATATCGGCTCCAAAGGTGCTCATCGCCAGCGGAGGGCTTCCAATTCCAAAAATGGGTGCTACTGATTTTGGCTTAACGATCGCCAGGCAGTTCGGACTCAGAATAACACAGACTGCCCCTGCATTAGTACCCCTGACGGTCAATGCTAAGGATGCGAAATGGTATGCTATGCTTTCCGGTAATTCCATATTCTGCAGGGTGTCTAATGACCGGATTAGCTTCGATGAGAATATCTTATTTACTCATTGGGGGCTTAGTGGTCCGGCTATTCTCCAGATCTCTTCGTACTGGCGACCCGGTGAACACATCAGTATAGATCTTTTGCCCGATAAGAGTATAGAGGAAATTATCATGCAGGAGAGGCAGCACAATGGACGAAAAACCTTGTTAAGTCTACTTTCCGGAATTTTTACCCGGAAGTTTGCCGATAATCTTTCGGGTTTTTTACCGCTGGAGAAGAATATAGCGAGTCTCAGTCGTGCGGATCTTGATGATATAGTACAATTAGTTCACAATTTCAGGGTTATTCCTGCCGGAGATAAGGGCTATAACAAAGCCGAAGTGATGAGGGGTGGGGTAGATACAGATGAACTGTCTTCCAAAACACTTGAAGCAAAGAAGGTATCCGGATTATATTTTGGTGGGGAATGTGTTGATGTTACCGGCTGGCTGGGCGGGTATAATTTCCAATGGGCCTGGTCTAGTGGTTTTATAGTGGCTCAACATTTGTAATGTATATTTGTAAAATATTATTTATGAAAACTTACTTATTACTAGCAATTGTTTTTTTCAGCGCTTGTATAGCTATAAAACCTGAAGCTAACCTTGAGCGCCTGAGAAAATCCGACTGGCGTCTTACCGCTATTGGGGAAAGAACCGTAAATTTTGGAGATCGCGCTTATCTTAAATTTGACGACAAAGAGAACCGGATAAACGGCAGAGCAGTATGTAATTCTTTCTTTTCAGAGTATCAGATTACTGGCAATAAAATATCTTTCAGTCCGATTGGCTCGACAAAAATGTACTGTGAAGGCTCCATGGATGATGAAGATCAGATTATCCGCGGTTTGCAAAATACAGATCGCTATGAAATAAGATCAGATCTTCTTTATTTATATGGAGGCGATAAGCTGCTGCTCACTTTTAAACCCTAACCAACTATTTAGCTGAATCAGCGGGAATTTCAATCACTGGATTCCAAGATTTTACTGGGGATAGTAAATCGCTCAGCTCTGGACATTTGCCACCAGAATAGGCTTCTGGGTTTTTCACGACTCACCGTTTCGTTCATAGTTTCGGCATCGTAGACCCTGCCGTTTACCATTACATATTTTATCTTCTCACTATTCCTGATATCGTTAAGGGGGTTTGCATCCAGAATTATAAGATCGGCCAGTTTACCTGCTTCAATCGAACCCAGTTCCTTGGAAATCCCGAGATGCTCGGCGCCATTTATCGTAGCACTACGTATGGCTTCTAAAGGCGTCATCCCGCCCTGGGCGAGCATCCATAACTCCCAATGCGCACCCATCCCCTGAATCTGCCCCTGAGTACCCAGGTTTATCTTTGTACCTCCGTCTGCGATTCCTTTTACAGCTCTTGACACGTCAATATGACCGTAATCTGCAAATTCTGAGGTCGTTCTCCTTCTCGAACGGCTATCGATAATATAGCGTGGAGTATAGCTTAACAGACGTTGGTTCTCCCAAACGTTAGTTCTGTCATACCAGAAATTTTCTCCGAATTGTGAGCCGTAACTAACGATGAGCATAGGCGTATAAGATGTTTCGCTCTTATTCCATAACGTCCTGACGTCTTTATAGAGCGGTGTCTGTGGGATATTGTGTTCTATGCTGGTATAACCATCAGCGATCTCACTTAAATTATGAAAAAGCGTAGATCCTCCTTCCTGTATAACCTCCATTTGCAGCTCCCGCGCTGCCTGTACGATTTGCTGCCGCTGATCTCTTCGTGGCTGATTAAAGGAAATAATACTAAATGCTCCAATCGCTTTCAGTCTTCTCAAAGCAGATCGGGCATCGTCCAGGCTATTGATAACCATCTTTGGATCTCCGTCCGTACCATACAATATTGTTCCGGAAGAAAACACTCGTGGACCAATTATTCGCCCGGCGCGGATCATTTCCGCTTGGCTAAGCGTCATCTCCGTATCCGCTAATGGATCGTGGGCTGTCGTCACACCATAGGCGAGATTGGCATAATAATTCCAGTCTTGTTGGGGCGATATACCATCAGAGCTAGGCTTTAAATTGCTGTGGACATCAATCATCCCTGGCATGATAGTTTTTCCACTGCCATTTATGATCTTAGTATTATCAGGGATATTGATATTTTTTCCTACAGCGACGATCTTGTTTTCCTCGACGAGAATCGTTCCACCCTCAATTACTTCATCACCTTTCATAGTGATGATTCTGGCTCCGGTAATGGCTATCCTTCCTTCCGGGATATCCGACCGTAGTTTCAATCCGATCTCTATCCCCAGAGTGTCTGAACGTGAAATCCGGGAACCATCGTCAAGGAAGGGGAAGGTATTACCAACGCTTCTGCTAAAATATTTCGAACCCAGAGTCCAATGCAGGCTTTTTGAATCACTGCTCCAGTGAATATAAGTCCCGGCGTCTTTGCTGACTTTTGTGAGAGGTAGCGACTTGTTTTCAGCAGATAGCTCCTGCACATTTCCCGAACCAGCCAATGGAGTAATATAGACATTAAAGAGCTCGTTGAATGCAATCCATCGACCGTCCGGGCTGGGAGCAAAAACACTGGCATATTTAGAAGTATAATGTGTTCTAATCGTTCCGCCTTTAATGTCGATACTCTTAAGAGCCTTTATCCCGTTCTCCGTACTTTGAAACCAGATTCTACTGTCGTCGGAATTGAAAATAGGTTGGCTGCCCTTGTTTAGAACAAGAACGGGAGTGCCGCCTTCCGCGGACATGACATAGATCCCCGGCCTTTTTCCAAATGAAAGGCCCAGGACATCGTTTCCAACTCCTTTAGAGAACACGATTCGATCACCCTTATTAGAAAATTTAGGACCATGGTAGTATCCTTTCTCACTGGTCAATTTTCTTATGTCACCTGATTCGAGATCCTTTTTGTATACTGCTCCGCGCTCTTCGTCACTCCAACTGATATACACCAAAGATTTCCCATCAGGACTAAAGTCCGGTTCGTATTCGAAATCCACACCCGTGCTGATTCTTTCAGGTTCTCCGTTGGGTAAAACCTTAATATATATGTAACCTGCTGCATTAAACGCAATCATCTTACCATCGGGTGACGTTGTGGTCTGCCTGATCATTCTGGAGTCGAACTTTTCTTTGAACACCTGCTGGTCATAGTGAAGGGCGTTGGATATTGTCTGGTTTACATTGACTTCAAAAGGAATGTCGGACACATATTGAGTAAGCACTTCCAGCTTTTTTATTTTCCCCTTTGCATAAAAGATAATGTTGCGGCTGTCTGGCGTCCATGCAAAATTCGGATAAAGTCCAAAGATGGCCCATGTTTCCTGCTGGTCGCGTGATAAATCTTCATATACTGGCCATTCTTCTCCGGTTTCAAGATCCTGTAGGTAGAGTACCGAGTTTAGGCGTATTCTTTTTACAAAAGCCAGAAATCTTCCGTCTGGTGAAAGCTGCGGGCGAACCGCGCCACCACTTTCTCCTGCAACTTTTTCCAAGGTGCCGTCTTCCCGGTTTAACCTGAGAATGCTATATATCTCACCATTCGGGTCTTTATTATATTTATACAAGGAATCCCGGTGCGTTTCTGCTGAGAAATAGATATATTTCCCATCCGGCGAAATCGCTGGTTCACCGGTATCTTGTTCCTCACTCTTCCTTTTGGTTAGTTGAATCCCTTCTCCTCCGCTGCTATGGTACATCCATATTTCGCCCGCGCCTACAGACAGACTGCTGGAAAAATTCTTGCGTGCAACTAAATATCGGCTGTCTGGTGTCCAAACTGCATTATTCAATAGGTGAGATACTTCTTTTGTTACTGCTCGTTTACCCGATCCGTCGGCGCTCATTATCCAAATATTATCTCCACCGTCTCTATCGCTGGTATATGAAATATATTTTCCATCCGGACTGAATCGTGGCTGTACCTCTAACGCTAATCCGCCGGCAAGTAATTCGGCGCGGCCACCTTCAACAGGCATCTTATAGATATCGCCGAGCAGATCAAACACAATTTCTTTCCCATTAGGACTAACATCCAAGTTCATCCAGGTTCCTTCGTTCGTTAGAAATGTCGCCGTTTTTGTTGGACCCGATGGTTTTTCAATATTCCATTTGGGAAGTGTTTGTCCGAAAGTCGCCTGCGTAAAGAAAATGCTTAAAGCAATAAATAAGATGTTCTTCATGTATTTCTTTAATTGGTCTGCAATTTAGTAAATATTCATAGTTTTGATAAGCTTACAATTGGATGAGTTGCAAAAGACTGGTTTAGCGTACTCGTTATCTCTAATATTCCTCATATAAAAACATGCCAATACATCACATTTTAAAGCGATACTGGGGATTCTCTTCATTTCGCCCGCTTCAGGAAGAGATTATTCAGTCGGTGCTGGGCGGATGTGATACTTTGGCTCTAATGCCGACAGGCGGAGGGAAATCAGTATGCTTTCAGGTGCCTGCTTTATTGAAACCGGGACTATGTATTGTGGTTTCGCCACTAATTGCGTTGATGAAAGACCAGGTAGAAACGCTGAAAGATAAAGGAATTAATGCAATAGCTATCATTTCCGGTATGGGAAAAAGGGAAGTAGATATTGCTCTGGATAACTGTATTTATGGCGATGTAAAATTTCTGTATCTTTCACCAGAGCGACTACTTTCCGATCTGGTTCGCGAGCGAATCAGGCACATGAACGTAAACCTGATCGCAGTTGATGAGGCTCACTGTATATCGCAATGGGGTTATGATTTCAGACCCCCTTATCTTCATCTTCATGAACTGCGGGAACTTCACCCACGAATTCCTGTACTCGCACTTACAGCCACTGCAACAGATAGAGTAAGCGCAGACATTTGCGAAAAGCTGCACCTCAGCGCGGTAAAAATTTTTAGAAAGTCTTTTGAAAGAAGAAACCTCCGGTATCTGGTCTATAATGAGGAAAATAAGATGCGCAAGCTGATCTCCATAGCCCGCAATGTGAAGGGAACAGGGCTGGTATACGTGAGAAATAGAAAGGAAACCCAGGAAGTTGCCCGCTTGCTTAATATGGAGGGTATTCCATCTGAATTCTATCATGCGGGCCTCGAGGGAACCGTACGGGCTGAAAAGCAAATGTTATGGAAATCTGCCCGTTTACGGGTGATGGTGGCCACTAACGCATTTGGGATGGGAATCGATAAATCCGATGTTAGGTTTGTGGTTCACCTGGATTTACCTGAAAGCCTGGAAGCATATTATCAGGAAGCGGGCAGAGCGGGGCGCGATGAGAAGAAGGCATATGCCGTTTTGCTCTATAACAGCGCAGACAAAAATCGACTGCTCAAGAAGCTGGACCAAGGCTACCCTTCCGTCGACGAGATTAAACTAGCCTATCATTTTCTCGGCAATTATTATCAACTGGCTTATGGTGCCGGTGAGGGTCTATCCTTGGAATTTGATTTGGCCGACTTTTGCGATCGCTTTAAATTGGAGCCCGTCAAAACATTGAATATATTGAAGTTTCTTGAACATGACGAGTATATTGCGTTAAGTGAGAGTGTATTCCTGCCCTCAAGAATACAGGTAATTCCTGGTCCAAAAGACATCTACCGGTTCCAGGTAGAGCAACCTGGTTATGATTATTTCCTGAAAACGATCCTGCGTTCCTACGGTGGTATTTTTGATCACTTCGTCCCGATAAAGGAAGCGGATCTCGCAAGACGACTCGGTATTGGTAAAGAGGAAGTAATTAACACATTGAACAAGTTACATGCTATGGAAGTGATTAATTATATTCAGCAAACAGATAAACCCCATCTTACCTTTATCAAACCACGTCTGGATAAACCCCACCTTTACATTGACGGTAAATATATTGCAGAACGATACCGGATTAATAAAAATCAGATTGATTCAATGATCGCTTATGCAGAATTATTCCGATGTCGTAGTTGGCAGTTACTCAGTTACTTTAACGAAGATCACGCTCCGGAATGTGGGGTATGCGACGTGTGTATCGCCAAAAAGAAAAATATAGATAGAGAGT
>CAZFQV010000093.1:0-7930 GCA_964521175.1 uncultured Sphingobacterium sp. | reverse complement strand
GATTGAAACGGATTAATATGAACTGTTTAAAAGCAGAAAAGCCTCTAAATAATGATATTTAGAGGCTTTTGCATCCAGATGAACTGGTATTTGTCGGGGTGGCAGGATTCGAACCTACGACCTCCTGGTCCCAAACCAGGCGCGATACCGGGCTACGCTACACCCCGAAGATTTAACAATGATTACCGGTGTTTTTCATTTGTTAAGGGATTGCAAAGATAGACTTTTAACATTTCGTTGCAAATATTTTGATAAAAAAACTGGGAGAAAATCGCCTGATTCTCAACCCGGTTGATAAGCGACTGATATACAGCATCAATATTTTTCATCGCCCTCAGCAGTCAGCTTCAATTCCAAGCTCCCTTAAGGCTTTTCATCATGCTGTATCGCCGGGAAGATAAGAAATCGCATGATCAGCGTACCCAGTAGAATACCTGTTATGATAACGAGCAATAATACCGTGAAGGGCATGTCAATACAATCATCACCGGCACCAAACCAGGGGAATCGATTATCGATGTAAAGCCACATAAATATCGTTATAATAAACAGGTTTACACACACGATCAGTATTCGTATCAGCGTTTTTTTCCATTTCCATCTTTCGCCTTTTTCTTTGATCTTTAAGATCAGGGTAACGGTAATGAAAACAGAGAGTAAACCCAACAGCACATTGAATAAAGTCAGTAAAAGCGTTTGTGGCTGATCATATTCTGGATCGCATGAGTGTTGTAAGGCATAATAATAAACCACCATATTCCGCTTAATATATCCCCATACCGACTCTCCATCAAGCGATAAAGGCCGTAACGATATGGTATCTCTCGCTATAGTATCAATCCTTATAAACTTGTTTGCCAGTGCATCCCATAGTTCTCCATAGCCTTCATCAGCACCCAGATCCCAGATTGCTACGCCGCCCAGGCCATTTTGGATAATGAAATCGTATTTCTCCTCGAGTGAAGTCTCATTGTCATAATAGATATGTCCCGTCAGGTTCCCTTCTTCATCCCTGGTCTCAATCGATGCATAGGCCTGATCCTTATTGTAGTTAACTGGTGCGTATTGATAGTTCAGGCGTATCGTTTTGTAGGGAACATACCCCTTCAGCCTTTCCACGCCAGTTTGTTCATTGATCTCATATTCCACACCGTAATAGGGAAGAGCTAGTATAAATTTATACGGAGGGATACCCGCATTAAGATATCTTGAAACTGCCGATTGGATGCTATAATCACTATCATCATTCAGAGGGGCGATGGGCCCCGGGAAATTAGTAGGCTTCTTACTGAAATCGATGATGAACTGGTCTACCAAAGTGTCCAGGCTGGTAATATCATAAGCTTTCTGCTCATCGTATACCGGAAGTGTTACATTGATTAGATACTGTTTCGCCTTAGACCGGTAGGCTTTAGAAAGTGAAGTCACGAACTCCACAAAATAGGGGCGCAGCTTTCTGTTTAATCCCGTTACACTCAGATTGACTCCGTCCGCTCCCCGCTCTTCCAACAGACTCAGTGTCTTGCCGATCATATTCTTCATCGCCGTCTGATCGGTAAGAAACCGAGCGATCTCCAGCGAATTACGGGTCGTTACCGTCAAAAATACTTTTGCGCCGGTATCTTTGGCCTGATCAATAACCTGCGCATCATTCCAGGAATTAAAGTTTCTGGCATACCCGGTATTCCCATCCAGATCATACGAATTGTAATTGAGACCACTGAGAATACTGAAGTTATAAGCGTTTGCGCTGTAAGAGGCATTATATGGATGGTTACCGATCACTTCCCCACGGTGCGCCAGCTTAAGCCTGTATTTAACTACCGTGCTGTCATTCACCGAATCTATTAATACGTTTTTGTTGGCATAAATCGTACGCATTAATTTCAGCTTCTGCTGTCGCGATTTTACTTTCTCGTCATCCTCTTTACTATCGGTAAGAATAGGGATGAGCCGATCTACGAGATCATTGATATACTTTTCATTGGGATCAAGTTCCTTGGTGACTTTAAAGGGCTTGTTAGGATTTCCAGTTAAGGGCTCATCATAGAGTGGGGTGTGCTCTGTAATCTTGATTTCCCTGATCAACTCCAGGAGGGTATCAAATTGCAGCTTACTCGCAGCAGATAAATCCTGCTTCAAATTTTCAAGATCTTCTACCGTAGCAAGTGACGAATCTCTGCCGATCATCTGCTCAATGATCACCTGAACACGCTTTTGTTCGCGGGTGATCGCATGCTTCCGGAACTTTATGGCTTCAGAGAGTTTTTTTAACAGATTAGCCTTCTTCGCAGTGTCAATTTCAATCTTGGGCTGCTGAATTTTCACTCCGCCTATCTGCCCACTTGCCAGAATCGGCTGGAGAATTAATAGGAGCGAAACCCAAAACAGATATATACCACTCTTGCGCATGTTGTTTTAATTAAGGCGATGCTAAATCTCGTGAAAAAAAATATAATATAATTTTTAAATTTATTTTCTTAATGTTACATAAGTTTTAAACACTATTTTTAGATCCCTTAATAATACAGCAATCATTTATTGTCAGGGAGTTTTGATTTGAAAAAAATAAAAATGGAAAAAAATCAAGGATGATTTACGAAGCATTGTCCTGTTTGGCCGAAGAGATTAATGAATTTTTCAGGATCAGACTTAAGATTTCTGAAGAAAAGGTGACCCTTTCAGCAATAGTCAACCAGGATGGTACGATTGCCATTCAGGGCGAGAACAAAGTATTAATCACATTGATAAATATCGAAAAGGAAACTATAGGTAAGAGCAATTCAGGGATCGGCGGAAGCACAGTGTTGATAAATAAATCTTCTGCTTTAACGATTAATCTGTATGTGATGTTTTCTGCATATTTCACCAATGGCAATTATCCTGAATCCTTGCGGTTTATTTCTTTCATTATTGCTTTTTTCCAGCAAAACAGTGTATTTACCCGCATTAATACACCCAGGATGGATCCGGAGATAGAGAAACTGGTATTTGAAATGGCAACTATTAGCCCGGAACAATTAAATAATATCTGGGGTTCACTGGGAGCTAAATATATGCCCTCTGTGATATACAAGGTACGAATGCTGACTTACGATAGTAATGTGGTGAGAGAGTATCGTCCGCTGATCAGTGGTGTTGAAAGTGATAATAATATGGTGGATAGTCAATAATGAAATACGCTTTTGAACCTTTAATGAGCATCTCTGTACATCATACCTATTTCTCTAATGGGATCTTTAGGGACTTGGCCGTAGAACCCGATGGACCTACTTCAAAAACTTTATTGAATTACGGACTCTTGTTTAAAAAGCATAATAACGAACTCCATATTTTATTCGACACAAATTTTAATGGAAACATTCGGAAAAGAGAAGACGTATTAAATGACGGAATATCTTGCCGCTTCATTATCAGGCTTAATGATCAGGGATTTTACAACTATACCGAGGTGGGAAAAACAGATATTAATCACAGCATGTATTATTTCCGTAATACGTCCAAGGATAATTCAGTAGTGAAAAACACCCTGCACCATGACGAATATGTCAATGAGAAAGATCTTTTTCCTCTGGACACTTTCGAGGATCAGTATTTTATCAGGCCCTTTGCCTTGCTGGATCTTAAGCTGGCAAAAGGCCTTTCACCTTCTCATTCTATTCGCTTTAAGGCGAAGGAAACCTATTGGAGATATGTCTTACTCAGTGACGACTTGAGATCTTTGAACAGCCCGGCGATTATAAGCAACAGCAGTGCAGAATTCTTTGAGGGCCCGGAAACACTTAAATTCAGAGGAAAGGATACCTTAGCATTCATCTCAAAGAGTCCTATTAGCTTTAGCCAGAACAATGAAAAAGTCTTCCAGCTTGTCGATAATTATGATGAAGAATCAGGCAGATACAAGGTGGTTATGAGAGCCTTACCCTCAGCCAACCCTGATCATATCACCGCGATAGACGGAGACACCAACAACAGAAACCTCAATTATTCAGAAATATTTATCCATTAAACAACTTAAACTATGGCATCAACACTAATGACCCCAGGGGTCTACTTAGAAGAAAAGAACGCCTTTCCCAGCTCCGCGGTAGCGGTGGAAACTGCAGTTCCGGTATTCATTGGTTATACATCGACTGCAGAGCGGAATGGAAAGTCGCTGGTAGGCAAACCTACGAGAATCACTTCTTTTGCAGAATACATCGAGTGTTTCGGTGAAGGCTTCAGACCTAAATTCTCTATTGCTGACCCCTCTGAAAATGATACAGAGACCTTTACCCTTGGCGATGCGCAGAAGGTCGTCGCAATCAAAAAAGAGAATACGGCTTATCTATTTAACAGTATACGCTTGTTTTACGCCAACGGCGGTGGTCCATGTTATGTATTACCGGTAGGCTTGTACGGTGGAGCTGATTCAGTGGCAATTAAAGCCGGTGATTTCGAAGTATTCGAAGCTTTGGAAAAAGAATTTGAGCCAACCCTGGTCGTCATTCCTGACGCAATCGCTCTTGGAGTCGAATGCTACGGCATTTATCAGAAAGTACTCGCCCACTGTGCTAAAATGCAAAGCCGTTTTGCGATTTTAGATGTAAGCAAACAAGAGCCGACTGAAGAAACGGCGGATGTGATCAATACCTTCCGTGAAGGTGTCGGTATCAACTTCCTGAACTATGGTGCAGCGTATTATCCCTGGCTCAACACTTCAATCGTACAGAATGATGAGTTGGACTTCGAAAATATTGATGGAAACCTTGCCACGATATTGCCGGAAGCGGATGCAAAGAATATTGTTGCCAAATATAATGAAGACAGCGCCAAGCTGGAAGAAGGATCGCCAGACCTAAACACTGCTAAAAAGCATTTGCATCAGGGTCTGAAAGCGGTAAGCCCAACATATGGCAATATCCTTTCGGAAATTCGCAGCAAATTGAACCAGCTTCCTCCAAGTGGTGCAATGGCAGGAATATATACTCAGGTAGATAACAATAGAGGCGTGTGGAAAGCACCAGCAAACGTTTCTGTGAATATGGTCAATTCGCCGGCTATAAACATCTCCAACGAAGGGCAACAAAGTCTTAATGTGGATGTTATGGCTGGAAAATCGATCAACGTTATCCGCTCATTCCCGGGTATAGGCTCTTTAGTGTGGGGCGGTCGTACACTGGATGGTAATAGTCAGGACTGGAGATATATCAACGTAAGAAGAACGCTGATTATGATCGAGCAGTCCATAAAACTATCCGCACGGGCTTATGTATTTGAGTCTAATGATGCAAATACCTGGATCACTGTCAAAAGCATGATCGAGAACTTCCTGGTTAATCTATGGAAACAAGGAGCACTGGCAGGATCAGCGCCTGAGCAGGCATTTGATGTTCAGATTGGACTAGGATCTACCATGACACCTACAGACATTCTGGATGGAAAAATGTTAATTACAGTAAAAGTGGCTTTGGTACGTCCAGCTGAGTTTATTGTTATTACATTCCAGCAGCAAATGCAACAATCATAATTAAATTATTCACAAAGTATACATAAAATTAAAATAGTACAATTATGGCAGATGATGGAGCAGCACAGTCAACGGCGACCTGGCCGTTAGTTAAGTTCTCATTTCAAGTTAAGTGGGACGACGCTGAATATATTTTTCAGGAAGTTACCGGCCTGTCTTCCGAGACACAGGTTATTGAATATCGTGGCGGTAACAGCAAGGTTTATTCGACAGTGAAAATGCCTGGAATTCAAAAATTCGGCAATATTACCTTGAAAAAAGGAATATTCAAGGGGGATAAAACCTTATGGGATAAATACAACCTGATCAAAATGAACACCGTTAAGCGGTCTACTATTCTGATCAGCTTACTGGATGAAACTAATGCGGTGGCAATGAGTTGGGTATTACTCAATGCATTTCCAACCAAGATCACAGTTTCTGACATGAAGTCTGATGCGAATGAAATTGCAGTGGAATCATTGGAGTTGGCACACGAAGGCTTATCATTAAGTGCATAACTAATGGATAGATATGGGAGCGACTGATTTATATTACCCGCCTGTTGGCTTTAGTTTTAAAGTAAATATTGAAGGCATTACGGGAGTTAACGAAGGAAGTTTCCAGGAAGTTAGTGGACTAAGTGCTAAAATAAGTCCGAAAACAGTTGAAGAAGGGGGAGAAAACCGGTTTGTACACCGGTTTCCTTCCCCTCCTGTTTATGAAAACCTCATCCTCAAACGAGGGATGTTATTGGGCTCTCCTTTGATAAAATGGGCAACCAACACTTTTGAGCTGTTTGAATTTAAGCCGAAGGTTGTAAACTTAAATCTCCTTGACGAAACGGGCGCTCCGATTTCAACCTGGAGGTTTATAAATACTTATCCTGTAGCAGTGAAAGTTTCTGATTTTAAAGCGCAGGAGAATGCTCTGGTAGTAGAGACCCTGGAACTTTGCTTCGACTATTTTACTAAAGTGAATTAAGATGCCGATAGAAATCAGGGAACTTGTGATCAGAGTGACGGTAGATGAGAACAATAAGAAACCGCAGGCGGGTATGGATCCAAAAGAACTGGCCCGGCTGAAAGATAAAATTATTAAAGAATGCATGGATAATATCATGCAAAAGATGGGTAATCTTTCTGAACGCTGACATGCAGAACCTGGTAAAATTAAAAATATTTGCCTACAAAGACCCTTCTTGTAAAGGGGCAGCCTCTGATTCTATCGTTGCTTTTATAAATCCCTCAAGCTATCAGCGGTCTCTGACTGTAGATTATAGTCCCGATCAGACCCTGGGCTCCAGTGCAACTACCCAAAGCTTTAAAAGCATGGGACAGAGTGATCTCACCCTGAGCTTTTTCGTGGATGGCACCGGTGTGGTCAAGCTCCCGGCTGGGTTTAAAGATGTAGACGCCTACATTAAAAAATTCACAGAGCTTGTTTCTAAATTTCAGGGGGATATACACCGGCCTTATTATCTGTTAATTATATGGGGTAACTTAAAGTTTACCTGCGTATGCTCTAAAGTTGACGTGAAATATGCTTTGTTCAACCCGAACGGTATGGCGCTACGTGCTACCATCGACGCAACCTTTACCCAAAGCAAGGATTATAAAACTAAAACGCAGGAAGCTAACACAAATTCACCCGACCTTACTCATATGCGTACCGTTAATGCAGGTGACACCCTGCCGCTCATGTCGTATCGTATTTATGGCGATAGCTCGCATTATTTGAAAGTTGCAAAAGCCAATGGTCTAAGCAGTTTCCTGGATATAAAACCCGGAGATGAGATATACTTTCCTCCGATAAAAAAATAGTCATGCCGATTCCCTCTCCATCTAATATCTCCAATCACACGCTTAGATTTACAATCAAGGTAAACGGTTCGCCTATCCCTGACACTTATCCGGTTGTTTCAATAAATACACGGTATGAGATTAATAAGATTCCTTTTGCAGAAATTGTATTGATAGATGGCTCGGTAGAATCAGGTGATTTTCCGATTAGTGAGGCCACTGATTTTGTTCCGGGAAATAAAATTGAAATCAGCGCAGGCTATGGTTCGACGGAAGGGGCAATTTTCACCGGTGTAATAGTGAAACAGGCCGTAAGGATTCGTGACTCTGAATTGAATCTTGTAGTAACCTGCAAGCACCCTGCTGTGCGAATGACTTTCAATAAAAAAGAGGCGATATTCGAAGAAAAGAAAGATAGTGATATAATTTCTTCAATTCTCAAAGAATATCAATTGGAATCTACTATCACGGCAACAAGCATTTCACATGAAAATATTTTTCAAAAATTGGCGACCGATTGGGATTTCATCCTCTCAAGAACTGATTTTTGCGGCTATATTGTAACTTTTGATCTCGATGAGATGATTATAGGAAAACCCCTATTGAGTGCTGAGCCGGTACTGAGGGTGGCCTTCGGTGA
>CAZFQV010000092.1:0-7930 GCA_964521175.1 uncultured Sphingobacterium sp. | reverse complement strand
AAGTCTTCCTGAGTCCAGGATCCTTTGAATTTTGAACCTGGCTGCATTGCATTACTTTGTAGGCTGAGCGGGACTACCTCAGGTATGCGGTACTTTCTATCGATGAAATTATGTATTTTGGGAATCTTTTTTATCCCTGCCAGGGTTCAGCGTGATTAGCCTCGCTGACAGGGATAGATAGGTTAATAAATTGGGTTGAGATGGAGAAAATTCTGGTTGCAAATCGCGGAGAGATCGCCTTACGTATCATGCGGTCGGCACGGGAAATGGGTATCAAAACAGTAGCAGTCTTTTCTGAGGCCGACCGTGATGCGTTGCATGTCAGGTATGCTGACGAAGCGGTATGTATTGGCCCTGCACCCTCTAATGAGTCATACCTCTGTGCAGATAAGATTATTGATGCCTGCCGGCTTACTGCTGCCCAGGCCGTTCATCCCGGTTACGGATTCTTATCTGAGAATGCGGCATTCGCCCGGCTGCTCAAGGATGCCGGAATTATTCTTATCGGCCCATCAGCGGAAGCTATGGAAATAATGGGGAATAAGCTGTCGGCTAAAGCCGCGGCACTGAGATTTAATATTCCGATGGTACCGGGCACTGAAGAAGCGGTGAAAGACATTCCTCTGGCGCAAAAAAGAGCGGCGGAGATAGGCTTTCCCATACTGATCAAGGCGGCTGCGGGTGGCGGCGGGAAGGGAATGCGAATAGTTGAATCCCCGGGAGAATTTATTGAGCAGATGGATCTCGCCGTGTCTGAAGCGACATCGGCTTTCGGCGATGGCTCGGTGTTTATCGAAAGATACGTTTCGTCGCCCCGGCATATAGAGATTCAGGTTCTGGGTGATCAGCATGGAAATATCGTGCATCTGTTTGAGCGTGACTGTTCTGTACAGCGTCGCCATCAGAAAGTAATTGAAGAGGCTCCATCGTCGGTATTGAGCGCGGAGTTAAGAGATAAAATGGGTAAAAGCGCGGTTGATGCCGCGCGCTCCTGTAATTATACCGGTGCCGGTACGGTCGAGTTTATTCTGGATGAAAATCTGAATTATTTTTTCCTGGAGATGAATACCCGGCTGCAGGTGGAACATCCGGTGACGGAGATGATCACCGGAATCGACCTGGTAAAGGAGCAGATACGTGTCGCCCGTGGTGAAAAGCTCAGTTTTACTCAAGATCAGCTCGAAATACGTGGGCATGCTATTGAGGTACGCGTTTATGCTGAAGATCCGGCAAATAATTTCCTTCCCGATATCGGCACCCTCCATACCTATAAAACCCCGCAAGGTCCCGGAGTAAGAGTCGATGGTGGCTTTGAACAGGGCATGGAGATTCCCATCTATTATGATCCGATGATTGCCAAACTGATCACCCATGGTAAAGATCGGACAGAAGCCATAGCGCGCATGATCCGGGCGATCGATGAATACCAAATTTCAGGGATACAAACTACTCTTGCGTTCGGGAAGTATGTGATGCAGCACCCGGCATTTATCTCTGGAAATTTCGACACTCATTTTGTAAGTAAATATTTCCAGGCCACAAGCCTGGCGCAGGGAGACGAGGAGGAGGAAGCCTTAATAGCCGCACTGGTAGCCGCTATCAGCTTTAATAATGCTCAGCAGCAATCAGTTTCAGCCCCGGGCCAATTAGCCTCGGCATCAGATTGGAAAAAGAACAGAAAAGAATATTGACCGGGATATGTTTACAGGGATCATAGAAACTTTAGGGAAAATCAGGGAAATCCAGGCAGAGGGGCGAAATCTGCATTTCACAGTGGAATCGGATATTTCCGATGATCTGAGAATAGACCAATCCATCGCACATAATGGGGTCTGCCTGACGGTGGTTGATGTCGGGGAAGGAAGACATCGGGTAACGGCAATAGATGAAACTTTGACTAAATCTAATCTGGGCGATTTGAAAGTCGGTGATCTGGTTAATCTGGAACGATGTATGCAAATGAATGGTCGCCTGGATGGCCATATCGTTCAGGGACATGTCGATCAGACAGCCGAATGCATCTCACTAAGAGAAGCTGAAGGCAGCTGGGAATTTACTTTTGACTATGACCCCTCTCAGGGCAACGTCACCGTTGAAAAGGGTTCCATCTGTGTGAATGGGGTCAGCCTGACCGTGGTGGATTCGAAGGAGCATTCGTTCTCCGTGGCGATTATTCCCTATACCTATGAAAATACCCAGATGAAATACCTGCGGGTGGGAGATTGGGTGAACCTTGAGTTTGATATTATTGGGAAATATGTGGCCCGGTTGATGCGGTGATCGCGATTCTGTACGAAGAGGCAATTAAAAAGGAATGCGCAGACTGCGCAACTATCAGATTTTCATTATTCTACACCCCTATACGTCATCTTAGATTTATTTTCTGGCCGGCCATTTAGCAGCTCACATCGTCTTTCAAAGCACCCTCCCGAAGATATTTAGCCGACCAGGACGTTTTAAAAGTATGTGATGACATTTGATTGACATAAATCGATGGACAAATATCCGTTTATACTAATCTGGCAGCATAATTGTTCTATCTATACATCAAAGCAAAATAATTATGGATAAGCTGAAAAAATTTGACCTGATGGAAAAGATAACCAATGAGTTGGAAGACCTGAAAAACAGTCTGACTGCCATTGTACAGAAAACAGGTAAGATAGAGATTGATAATTTTGACTTGGGGAATAAAACTCTGGACAAGATGCTACCACTCATGCACCAGAATGTATCTGATAATCTGGATAAAATCGCCGAGGTTTTAAAAGATTTTGAAGAAACGAAAGACGATTACGAAAAGAAGAATAATATAGACAATCTTCGCGAACAGGAGAGCATGAGAGACGCAGCAAAGTGATCATCTAACTCCTTTACTCTGCTATTTCTTAACTAACAGTCTTGTCGGTATCCGTAGCGTGTTCATAAATTGGTAAATTATTCAATAGCTTTCCCGGACATCGCTTTTGAGATTGCCTGGTTCATCAGTCTTTCTGCAAAAGGGCGGGTGAAATCGTTAAGCTCGTCTATGCTATTGTGAATCAGATCTTTATCTCCAGAGCCTAGTGCCGCTTTTAAGGACTCGATCAACTTTAGGGTATGATTTTTTTCTTCTTCTGATACCTGCTCTTTATTCTTGTCAAGGAAACGTTCCACGGTGTATACCATTTGTTCGCCTTCTGTACGGGCCTCGATCAGCATCCGCTGGCTTACATCATCTTTGGCGTAAGTAATACTATCTAACAGCATTTGTTCAACCTCCTCATCGGTAAGGCCGTAAGTAGGCTTAACTTCTACCTCTTGTTTTACACCGGACCTTAACTCGGTAGCTTCTACGGTAAGAATTCCATCTGCATTCAACCGGAAGTTAATATCGACTTTAGGGAATCCCGCTGGCATTGCAGGAATGCCCTTGAGATCAAATTCGGCAAGTTTACGATTTTCTTTCACCAGGTCGCGCTCCCCCTGATATACGGAGATCTTCATATTGACCTGGCCATCCACGGACGTAGTATACTGACGGCCGGCCTTGCTGGGGACCTTGGCATTTCTGGGAATAATCACATCCATCAGTTCGCCCATGGTCTCAATACCTAAGGACAGAGGAGTAACATCCAGCAGTAGGATATCTTTCCGATTGCCTGCAAGGATGTCGGATTGAATCGCAGCGCCCCTTGCCACTACCTCGTCTGGATTAATTTGGTCATGTACGGCTTTCCCGAAAAATTGGGCAACCCTCTCTTTGACCAAAGGGGTACGGGTGGATCCTCCAACCATCACTACTTCTTGTATATCCTTAGCGGCCAGTCCGGCATCTTGTAAAGCATTTTCACAACAGGTTATGGTTTGCATAACCTTGGGCAAGATTAACTCTTCAAACCTGGCTTTGGTAATGGCACATGGGATGCCTTCCACGGTGCTATTGAATATTTTCTGAGTGGTGAGTGCCTTCTTGGCTTCCTCTGCTTTCAGGCGTATGGCCTGCCTCAGAGCATTGTCCTGTATCTGTTCTTCCAGCCCGTTCTGTTTGACCCAGTAATCGGCAATAGCCTGGTCAAAATCATCGCCTCCCAGAAAGGTGTCGCCATAGGTAGATAGTACCTCAAAAATTCCATTCTGTATTTTGAGGATAGACACATCAAATGTTCCGCCTCCCAGATCATAAACTGCGATAAGCTTTTCTTCTTCCGGATTTAAGCCGATGCCATAAGCCAGGCTTGCCGCGGTAGGTTCGTTGACGATACGCAGCACATCCAGGCCTGCGAGCTTCCCGGCATCGCGGGTGGCTTGCCGCTGACTATCGTTAAAATAAGCCGGCACGGTAATGACCGCTCTGTTGACCGCCGTCTTTAAAGCATGCTCTGCCCGTTCTTTTAATTCTTTTAAGATCATCCCCGACAGCTCGATCGGGGTATAGTATTTCCCTCCAGCGTTAATCTTAACGACGCTTTCTGTATTATCATCAATAATCTTATATGAAAACAAATCACTGTGTGCCTCAATATCGTGGTAGGAACGACCCAGTAAACGCTTGACTGAAAAAATAGTATTCTGGGGATCAGAAATGAGGTATTGCTTGGCCTCATTGCCCACAATTACCCTCCCGTCTTTTTCGAAATGCACTACAGATGGTACCAGAACTCCCTTTCCCATGTCATTGATTACCTGGGGCTGGTTCTCAGGATTGATAAAAGCAACCAGACTATTTGTTGTTCCGAGGTCGATGCCGACAATGATTTCTTCTTTTTGTACTGAACCTGTAGCGAGATTTATTGATACTGTAGCCATAATTAGGTAAAGGTACTTATCAATTGGGTAAAGCAGCTAGGAAAATGGGAAATTTGACAAGAGAATGAACCAATTTGTCGATTTGTCGATGAGTCAATTGTCAATGAGAAGACTGCAACGATTAAAATTAACAGCTCAGTTGAGGGTCTGTTGTACAACAGCTTGTTTCCCGCATCCCGATTCTCACAAATCGGAAGCTCATAGCCCAAAGCGAACTGAGTATTTACCCCAATCTTTCAAAAAGCAGGCGCTCTCCCCTGACCTCGTCCTTAACCTGCCCACTCTCATAAGCCACTTTCCCGGAAACAATGGTGGTATTCACAGATGAGCTGAAGGTATGCCCTTCGAAAGGGCTCCAGCCACATTTGGAAAGAATATTTTCTTTGCTCACCACCGTTGGTTTCTGAAGGTCTGTCAGTACCAGATCGGCGCGGTATCCTTCACGGATGAATCCTCTTTCACTGATCTGGAAGCAGATGGCTGGGTTATGCGCCATTTTCTCAGCAATCTTTTCGAGACTAATTTTTCCCTGTTTATATAGCTCGAGCATAGCAACCAGGGCATATTGCACCAGAGGGCCGCCCGAAGGAGCATTGATATAGGGTTGTGATTTCTCTTCGAGGGTATGCGGGGCATGGTCCGTAGCGATGACATCGATGTGTCCGTCCAGTACGGCCTTGAGTATAGCCTCCCTGTCTGCAGCCGATTTTATTGCCGGATTCCATTTGATCAGATTGCCCTTAACAGGATAGTCGGCATCAGAAAACCAGAGATGGTGGATACAGGCTTCCGCTGTGATCCTTTTTTCGGCGAGCGGAATGGTATTGTTAAATAAAGAGGTTTCGATCGCCGTGGAAATATGCAGGACATGCAGGCGAGTATTGTATTTTTTTGCAAGTGATACGGCTAAGGAAGAGGACTTATAACAGGCTTCGGCATTGCGAATTAAAGGGTGCATTTCCGGGCTTAACTTATCTCCGTAAAGCGCTTTGAATTTAGCGACGTTCGCCCTAATTGTGGCTTCATCCTCACAATGGACGGCAACCAATAGCGGGGCTTCACGGAAAATTCCTTCCAGCGTTTGTTCATTGTCTACCAGCATGTTTCCGGTCGAGGATCCCATAAAGACTTTTATACCGCAAACATTCCGGGGGTCGGTTTTCAGGACCTCTCCAAGATTGTCGTTGGCCGCACCCATGAAAAATGAATAGTTTGCGGCGGAAGTACGGGAAGCGATCTGGTATTTGTCTTCCAAAAGCTGCTGGGTCAGAACATTAGGGATAGTATTGGGCATTTCCATAAAGGAGGTGATGCCACCAGCCACCGCTGCACGGCTTTCATGATAGATATCTGCTTTATGGGTGAGTCCCGGTTCACGGAAATGAACCTGATCGTCTATACACCCGGGGAAAAGGTATAAACCTTCCGCATTGATTTCGCGCTCAGCCTTATGATCGATGTGCCCGTCTATTTTCTCGATAAATCCGTCCTTTACCAGCACATCGGCAATTAACGAGGTTCCCTCATTAATGATATTGGCAGATTTAATTAAGATTGAAGACATAAGGAAGAATAGAGCAACAAATTTCGGAAATATTTATGAATGCAAGTGGTTTTTATAAGGATTAGGATTGCGTACTATTCTTTGCCGACACCGTGCATGATAAAATCAATGATTCGGCTGCATGCATCTTCATGGGGAGTTAAGACCAGCCCTTTGTTCATTGTTAAGTCCAGTCCGTTGAATGCAGCTGCCGTCCATTTACTAAAGAAGATGATCTCTTCCGGACCCATTTTTCTAAACTCGCCCGCCTGTATGCCCCCGGTGACGATCTCCCGGATCATTTCTATTTGGGCGGCTTCGAATTCTACTTTCAGCCGGCAGATTTCTTTGAGATTATCAAAAATATCATCATGGACAGCCTGGCTAAGGTTATGGAATTTGTCTCGTATATCCAGGCGCTCCAGCAAGAAAGCTCTCAATTTTCCTGTCGACGTGGCTTCGGCGTTAACAGCCAGCCGGATTCCTTTTAGAATCCTGTCCAAATCGTCAGTCACCACAGCCTCAAATAATTCAGCCTTGCCGGGGAAATAATAATATAAGGTGCTTTTCCCTTTCCCAACGGCTCTGCCCACATCGTCCATGGTGGTTTTCTTTAGGCCATACTTTATGAATAAAACCCTTGCCGCTTCCCGGATTTCCCGGATTATTTTTTCATCTCTATGGGCTAAGTTCGTCATGTCGACTCAAATATTGATTTAGTCTAATATTCTAAAGTACAAAAAATTATTGACAATGTTTAATTTTTTAACCATTAAGTTTTTGAATCAGAGCAGAGTAAGAAAATAGGAGCATTTTTTCGTCCGAAAATCCAGCTATCTACTTAATTTGTCAATGCCGTGTCATGATTGTGTAATCTAAATATAATATGTGCATGAGATGAGCGACTTAGCATCCAAGGCCGGACTTTGACAGATTTTTTGTTTCTGATATCAGAATATTAGACTAATTTTGTCCTGTGGTCGAAAGGCTACTAAGAATTAAATAGAAAGAACATGAAAAAAGTAATCTTATCATTTGCAGCAGTACTTGCATTTGCAGTAGGCGCACAAGCACAAACAGAAAAAGGAAACTGGATCGTAGGTGGTACAGCTTCTTATCAGTCGGTTAAATCTGATGCCGATGGAGCGAAAGCTGCACAGAACGTTTCAATAGTACCTAACATTGGCTATTTCGTTGACGACAACTTCGCATTGGGCACAGGAGTAGGCTACAATTATTCCAAGATCGGCAGCGCTAGTGCGACCGGGTTGAATGAAGCCTTTGTAGTTAGCCCATTTGGAAGATACTATGTAGATTTAAGCAATCAGTTTAAGTTTTTCGGACAAGCCGCAGTGCCTTTGGCATTCGGTACGGTAAAAGCGACTGATGCGAACGGTAAGGCTGGTGCAAAGGCCGGAGCCTCTACGTCAGTGGGTGTAGCACTTTCTCCGGGATTCGCATATTTCCCGACCAGGAAGATTGGTGTTGAGTTCGCTTTCAGCGGACTGTCTTATAACAGTTATAAGGTGGAAGACGGTAACGGTAATGACTTGAAGGGTGCTGGATCAGAGAGCTTCGCGATCGGGACCAGTTTCTTTA
>CAZFQV010000091.1:0-8010 GCA_964521175.1 uncultured Sphingobacterium sp. | reverse complement strand
AACTTCATCTGGTCTTACCTCTACCATAGTAGTTATTTTTTGTTTTTATGTTTTATAATTTTAATTCTTCCGCTACTCAGAGAGGAATATATTAATGTTGTTCAAATTCTTTTCTCAGTTTATTCAACCGACTTGATATACTCGCATCAAATTGCTTATCGCCCACTTTGAGTATAAAACCTCCGATAAGAGCAGGATCTACCTGAGAGGACAAAACGACTTCACCATCTGTTACCTGTTTAACGACCTCCTCTATCTGAGCTATATTTTCGCTACTCAAGGGGCTGGCCGATGTTACCGTTGCGCTGACAATATTCCTGAGGATATTATACTGGCTGATGAATTCCTTTGCAGTAGCATACAATATTGTAGCACGCCCCTTGCGGACGGCAATCCTGAAAAAAGAAAGTATTACGTCATTGAGCTTTCCCGCAAATAAGCCCTCCAGAATACCCGCTTTCTTATCTAACCCAATAATTGGATTCTTAAGTACCGCCTGCAACTGATAGTTGGCTCTACAGGTTTCGATAAATAACTCAATATCTTTTTTAACCTCCTCCAGGATATTTTGCTCCTCTGCTAGGTCAATTAAAGATTTTGCGTAACGTGATGCGACTTGTATTTCAGACATATTGCAATTTATCGATTTATCATCTTAATAGTCAGCGTGTTTCATTTATCCTGACTATCAGTATATTAATTGAGTTTAACTTCTTTCAAAAGACTATTAACCAGTGCCTGCTGCTTATCTCTGTCTTCAAATTGTTTGCGCAATATCTTCTCTGCAATGTCAAGAGATAAGTCCGATACCTGGTTCTTCAGTTCAGCCATTGCTGCAAGCTTTTGATTATTAATCTCCTCCTTCGCATTTTCAATCAATTTCAGCCCCTCAGTTTTTGCCTGATCCTTCGCATCATGGATGATTTGATCTTTGATCTCTTTCGCTTCTTTCAGCATATTATCGCGCTCTAAGCGTGCTGCTCTTAAAAGTGCTTCATTCTCATTGACTAGTTTAGCCATTTCAGCTTTGGCGAGCTCAGCCTTTGATAAAGCATCTTCGATCGAACGCTCCCGGTCGTCAAGGGCCTGCACAATGGGCTTCCATGCGAATTTGCTTAAGAGGAAGAACAGCACCAGAAAAGCTACTGTGGACCAGATGAATAAACCCGGATCAGGTGATACCAGAGGATTTAATGCCAATAATGTCATTATCTTATGTATTATTTAATCAATCATAATAAAAAATAAGGCTGGTGCCAATCGCAACAGCCTCATTTAAATTAGTTTACCTGTCCGGTTCCCAGGAATGCCACAACCACCGCAAACAATGCAACCGCTTCAACGAATGCTGCCGCGATCAACATGGCCGTCTGAATTTTTGATGCTGCTTCCGGCTGGCGAGCCATGCCTTCCATAGCTTTTCCGCCAATGTTTCCGATACCAATGCCTGCTCCGATAGCAGCTAATCCTGCACCAATACCAGCGATACTTCCAACGATCATAATCTGATTTTTAAATATATATTAAACAAAAAATAAATTCATATCAATGTTCGGCATGCGCCTCTTCAACTGCCATTCCGATATATAGCGCCGATAAAACTGTAAAAATAAATGCCTGTATAAAACCTACTACAAGCTCGATCACCCAGATAAATACTACGAAGGGAACCGCTGCACCGGCAACGAGAACACTCTCTATAATAAAAATCAGTGAAATCAAACTTAGCACTAAAATATGCCCCGCCGTGATGTTTGCGAACAAACGTATCATTAAAGAAAGAGGCTTAACAAAGATACCGATAATCTCTACCGGAATCATCAATGGATATAGCCACCAAGGAACGTGAGGAGTGAAAATATGACCCCAATAATTTCTGTTGCCATTAATCGTAGTTAAGATAAATGTGCATATCGCAAGCATCATCGTTACTGTGATATTACCCGTTAAGTTCGCGCCGCCGGGAAAGAAAGGTACTAAACCCAGCAAATTGTTTAACCACACGAAGAAGAAAAGAGTAAGCAGATAAGGCATAAATGCCTTGTATCTATAACCCAACTGTGGCTTTGCAATATCATCCCTTATAAAGAGAATAATTGGCTCTACCAATGACTGTAAGCCCTTAGGCGCTTTACCTTCGCGATCTTTATAGCCCTTCGCTACGCTAATAAATATAAATAAAAGGATAAACACCGATACCAATAAAGACACCACGTTCTTCGTAATCGAGATATCTAGTGGCTTCCCATTCAAAATATCTCCCTTCGCATCGTGCGAGATCAGAGTGCCACTTGCACCTTCCTCCACAGGGTAATAGTATTTACCATGATAGTTGACAAGTTCTACTCCTCCTGCAACAATTTTCTCAGTGCCCGTATCGTTATGGCCATACTTGTTTGAAATAAAAGAAACCAAACCGTTGTTAGTCCATAGGATCACCGGTAAGGGGATATATACATCTCCAAAAAAGTGCCACTCATGAGAATCGGCAATATGATGCAGAATAATTTTCGAAATATCTGCCTCTGTTTCTGCATGAACCGCAGATGCGTCAGCATGAGCTGTATCCGCTACGCTATGTTCTTGAGAGAAGGCTGGAAAACCTAACAATAAAAATAAAACCGCATAAAACGACTTAGTGACGATTTTTTTTGAAATGAAAATATAGCTCAAATCCATTTATTATAAGGAATTTACTTAAAATTTTGGTTGCGCAAGTTACACAACAAACAATATATTTCAAACACCGTATGAAATAAATAAAGATAAAAAAAACAGAGCATAAAATTAGCCGCCGGAGCTTGGTTTGAAAGGATATAAACGAAGGCTATAACCATATATAATAAGAGCTTCACTGAAATGCTCGCAAGCAATGCCCGACCCGATGATTTGTAGCTGATAGACATTCCCCAGGAAGCGAAAAGATAGACGATCAAATTTAGGATGGCAAATACGGCAAATAAATTCCAGAACCGGGGAATAAGAATATCAAGCCCTGAATAATAATGCTCCGCAATCCATGGCGGAATAGCCAGGACGACGTTCAGCACGATAAAGTAAAAAAGATATTGTTGTATTCTCACCTTTTTAGCTGCCTAATCAATTGATAAATAGAAACACAGACACCCACAACACAGGCAAGCGCCGTAACCCAGGGAGTTTTATGCTGATAATATTGATCGGCTTTATAACCGAGAAATGCGCAGCCCGCAATTATCCCCATCATCTGAAAGGCCGCCCCGGTATATTTTGCATAGCCGCTCAATGCGTCTTTTCCTGATTCAAGATCACCTTCACCGCTACTTCTTTCATCTTCAATTGGCATATTCCTGTTTAAGCCGACTAAATTACTCAATTATATTCTGGAAGCTCAACAAAACTATTCCAGGGCAGTAGGATCCGGGAAATCCTTATTCTACTTGAAACATTATATTTACACAGGTAATTCTCTGCTAATAAAATATCTTTGCATAGATTTTGTTTAATACCTACAGTCAAGCTAAATCAATTTGAGATCAAACATTCCAGGGGTCTTTTCCATTTTTTTGTTGTTCGGCATCATGTTTTGTATGCTGTATGCGTGTGATTCTCAAAAACAGACTATTGCCAGTCGGGGAATGCAAAATCTTACGGCCCATTATAATATCCTCTATAATGCAAAAGAACTGGTTGCGGAGAGTGAGCGTAATATACAGCTTGCATCTATTGATCATTTTGACAGACTAATCACTGTTTACAAGGAGCCGGCAGAAATAACCGCACAGGCCGAAATTAAAAACCTGGATGAGGCTATTCTAAAAGCAAATACCATTACTAACGAAAAGTCCCAGAGCAAGTATGTAGATGACGCCTATTTCCTCATCGGCAAGGCCAACCATTTAAAGGCTAACTTTTACAATGCTTCAGAGTTTTTCACTTATGTCTACAACACCTATCCTGAAGAAAAGGAGCTTAGGCAGGCAGCTTTAGCCTGGAAAGCCCGTTCACTGATAGAGTCTGAACGGTTCGAAGAGGCAGAGAGTACTTTGGATACCGCGTTTAAATATATCGGTATAGAAAAAGAGTCGGTTGCCGATATCTATGCGACAAGGGCAGAGCTGCATCTATATGCCGGAGAAGATGCCCCAGCGATTAGTATGCTCGAGCAGGCTATAAAGCACTCAAAAAACCGTCAGAATAAAATACGCTGGATATATCTGATGGCCCAACTGCAACAGCTAAACGGCAATCTAAGCGCAGCTTATGCCAACTACACTACAATTGTTAAGAGCAATGCTCCCTTTGAAATGGCATTTAATGCCGGCTTAAACAGGATAGTCATCACGAATGAACTGAGTGGCAATAAAAATAACGAGGCGGATCAGTTATATGCTTTACTAAAAGACGACAAAAATCGGGATTTTGTCGATCAGATCTATTATCGCGTCGGCAATAGTTTTATGGCAGGAGAAGACATCGGGAAAGCTATAGATAACTATAAGAAGTCGGTGGCTACCAGTACTAAGAATCCCATTCAGAAAGGCCTCTCCTATCTTAAACTGGCAGAAATTTATCTTAATCAGTCAGATTTCGTGCGTTCGAAAGCTTATTACGATAGTACATTAGCGGCTCTCCCTGTCACTTTCTCGGATTACGATCTGATTAAAAAAAAGTCAGTGAACCTCGATTATCTTGCATCCCGGCTGCAAGTTATTGCGAGGGAGGACACCCTGCAAATGCTGGCAGCGCTGCCGGAAGAGGAACGTTTAACAAGAATAGATGTTTTGGCGCATGGCCAGGCACTGAAGTCGGCGAATAATGCGTCGGCGAGGGGAAATTTATCCATAGCGCCGTTCAGTTCCTCACAGACTTTATCCGGTGGTATCGGCAATAGGGCATTCTACTTCTATAATTCTGCTTCGGTAAATCAGGGAATCGCTGATTTTAAGAAGCGATGGGGTAACAGGAAACTGGAGGATAACTGGCGGAGGAGCGAGAAATCTGCCTCGGAAATCACCAATTCGTCATATCCTGATACAATAACGACTAACACATCGTTTCAAACGCCATCGGTCGATCAGCTTACCGCAAATACGGAAGCCTTGCGACAGGATTTCGTAGAAAATATTCCGCTAGAAGCAGAGCAAAAAATGGCTTCTGATCAGAGGATCGCCTCTGCGCTATATGATATCGCCAACTATTACAGAGATATAACCCTCGACACTGCAGACGCAATACACACCTATGAGAAGCTATTGTCGCGATTTCCCGAGAACCAGGATAAGCTTGCAGTATATTATAATTTATACCTTCTTTACGGCCAGAACGATCCTCAGGAATCAGAAAAGTATCGCAATATCTTGCTAAGTGAATATCCGCTTTCTCCTTTTGCAAAAACTATACTCGATCCTAATTACAATGAGAAGCAGGACGAAGAGGAGCAGGCATTCCACAAATTTTATAACGACGTTTATGATCGCTACGTCGATAAGAAGTATGACGATGTTGTGTCACGGATAGAGGCGTACATCAAGGGACACCCTGGTCAGGCTTTGTCGCCCCAGCTAGACTATCTTAAGGCGCTCGCAATCGGCAGGACTAACAAACTCCCCGCCCTTGAAAAAGCCTTTCGCGATTTGGTGACATCTCATCCTGACGATAAACTTATCGTACCTTTGGTGAAGCTGCATCTTGCATTTATTGATTCTAATCGCACCGTCATGTCGGAAAGGCCGGTGGCTCTGATGAACAATGAGCAATACGGATCTAGTTTTGTTGAAGAACCTACAAACCAGACCGCGGGTATTTCCACCGTCGATGAAGACGCCCGAAGTCGGTCAAAGGAAGGAACAGTCGCATCATCTGAAACCAATGCTGACTCTCTTGCCTCGGCTGATGCGGCAAATGAAGGTGCGTTTTTCTCGAAAGACGAAGAAGCAATCTATTATTTTGTGGTCAATGTTTCAGATCCACGTGTTAATTTAAGTTCATCCAGATTTGGAATCGGACAGTATAACCGTATAAATTTGCCAGGAGAAGGTATCAGACATCAGCTCAAAAGAATAGACAATCAGAACCAACTGATATATATAGGGCCATTCAAAAACAAGGAGGCCGTACTGAAATATGATATTGCTATTAGTCCGATGATGAAAGAGATCATGAAGATACCAGCCGCCAAATACACGACATTCTATATCAATCAACAAAGTCTGGAAAAGATTGTCGACAAGGAGGCACTGGACAGATATATTGACTTTTACAGATCGAATTATTAAAACGAAACCAGGATATGAGTACCCAGTTAACACAGCATGATATTAATCGTTTTACCATCCGATTTTGGAAATGGATCATCGGTCTAATCGCGTTTGGCGTTATCCTGATCTTCAGCATTGGCTTAGGACTGTTTGGTAAGCTACCTAATCTTCGTGCGCTAGAGAATCCGAAAAGCAACCAGGCATCGGAAGTTATTTCTGAGGATAATATAATACTGGGGACATACTATGTACAGAATCGCTCAAATGTGAGGTACGACGAAATATCTCCGAATGTGATCAATGCCTTGATCGGTACGGAGGATATTCGTTTTTACAGCCACTCGGGAATTGACTTTAAGCGAACGTTCACAGTGATTTTCTATAACCTTATAGGAAGGCGACAGGGTGCCAGTACCATCACTCAGCAGCTTGCCCTAAATATGTTCTCAAAAGAAGGCCGTTCCAGGAGTTTCTTAAAAAGGTTGATCCAAAAGTCTCAGGAGCTGATTGTAGCTGTTAAGCTGGAGCGTCAGTATACTAAAGAAGAGATCCTGACCATGTACCTGAACACCGTGGATTTCGGTTCTTACAATACTTATGGGATTAAGTCGGCGGCCCGCACCTATTTCAGTACGACCCCGGACAAACTCGCGCCGGAGCAGGCGGCAGTACTTATCGGAATGCTGAAAGGTCCGTCGCTTTATAACCCGCACAGAAACCCTGAAAGGTCTTTGTTTCGCCGGAATACAGTCATAAACAATATGTACAAGGCAAAGTTTATCAGCAAGCAGGAGGCTGAAAAGCTGGAAGCTATGCCTTTAAAGCTTGCCTTTAATCCCACTGATCATAACGAAGGACTTGCGCCTTATTTTCGTGCAGTACTTAAGAGAGATATCCAGGCGACATTTGAAGAGAATTCGATCTATAAAGCAGATGGCACACCCTACGACCTGGACCGTGATGGTTTGAAAATCTATACCACCATCAATTCACGGATGCAGCGGTACGCCGAGGAGGCGCAATCAGAGTATTTAAAAATCCTGCAGGTAAGTTTCAACGATTCATGGAAGGGCAGAGACCCCTTTAACTTTAAAGAGGCAAAAGGCCTGATCAACCAGGGAATGAAACGTTCTGAGCGATATCAGCAACTGAAGATCGAGGGCAAAACCGATGAAGAAATTACTAAAGACTTCGAAACTCCGGCTAAAATGACCATTTTCAGCTGGCGGGGTGAGATCGATACGGTGATGAGGCCTCTTGATTCAATCAAATATTATAAGATGATGCTGCGAAATTCCATGATGTCGATGGAGCCCCAGACAGGATATGTACGTGCCTGGGTGGGTGGTATCAATTTCAGCCATTTTAAATATGATCAGGTAAAAATGGGAACCAGACAGGTTGGTTCCACTGCTAAACCCTTTACTTATGCTGTCGCCATTGGTAACGCAGGATATTCTCCTTGCTATATGGTAGCGAATGAACCGGTTAGTATTGACGCAGGCAATGGTACCACATGGACTCCGCGCGCCTATAATTCCATCCCCGGAATGCTCACCATCAAAAAAGCCCTGGCCAATTCACAGAACTTTATCACAGCCTACCTCATGAAGCAAGTCGGTGCTACCGCGGTAGCAACGCTGACTAAAAATATGGGGATTACCAGCGATGTTCCGGCGTATCCGTCGATCTGTCTCGGAACCTTCGATGCCTCGGTATACGATATGGTATGCGCTTATTCCGTCTTCGTAAACCACGGTGTCTTGACAGA
>CAZFQV010000090.1:0-8017 GCA_964521175.1 uncultured Sphingobacterium sp. | reverse complement strand
AACGGTCATGTGTGACTAAAATGATACTCTTTTGGCCATTTGTCAGGTAGTTTTTGAGCCATTCAATCGTTTCAATATCCAAATGGTTCGTTGGCTCATCCAGAATATAGATATCCGGTTCGTCAATCAAGAGTTTTGCTAATGCGAGACGTTTCCTTTGTCCGCCGGACAGTGTCTTTATTTTTTGATTGAGGTGATATATTCCGAGTCGCCCAAGGATCGTCTTGATCTCGTATTCGTACTCCCATGCATTTTCTGAACTTAACTGATCAGTGAGCTCATTGATCAATGATTCGTTGTTTAGCTCTATTGCTTCTTCGTACTGACGAATAAGCTGTTGTTGTGTATTCGCAGCTGAATAAATGAAATCACTAATGGTCTCTTCTTCATTGAATTTAGGATCCTGTTCCAGGTAGCCTGCCTTTAAATCACGTTCTGTAACCACCTTGCCGCTGACCGGCTTTAGGTTTCCGGATAATATCTTAAGAAAAGTTGACTTCCCGGTACCATTTATACCTACGAGTGCGATTCGCTCCCCTTTATTTATTCCGAAATATAAATCTTTAAATAGCCAGGTATCATGGAAAGAGTGACCTAATTGTTCTGTTGATAAGATACTCACCGTGTTATTTATGTAATTTTATGTGTCATTCTGCCAAAATGTCTGTTTGAGAGGATGATAAACTGCTACTTCCTCAAAACAGACCACAAATGTACACAATTGAAGTTTGGAATGAATATTGCATGTTTAAACATATAATATTGATGATATGGAAAAAATTATTCATCGCGCTCATGAGCGCGGCATTCAGGATCATGGCTGGTTAAAGGCGGCGCATTCGTTCAGCTTCGCAAGGTATTACGACCCGAAAAAAATGCATTTTGGCTTATTGAGGGTGCTGAACGACGATATTGTCGCTCCGGGAAAGGGCTTTGGTACCCATGGCCACGATAATATGGAAATTGTTACTATCCCATTAAAAGGATCCTTGTCGCACAGGGATAGCCTTGGGTCGGTTGGGAATATCAGCGACAGTGAAGTACAGGTGATGTCGGCCGGGAGCGGCATCGAGCATTCCGAGTTTAATGGTTCAGACGAGGATGAAGTCAATCTATTACAGATCTGGGTATTACCAAAGGAGCGAAATATCAAACCGAGGTACGATCAGAGAAAGTTTGATCTCGAACAAAAGCGTAATACCTTTGTAACCGTAGTCTCATCGGAGCCAGCAGAGGACGCGATGTGGATCAACCAGGATGCTTCTTTTAATCTCGGACTATTCGATAAAAACTCTACACCAGGCTATAAGCTCGAACATGCGGGTAATGGTGTCTATCTGTTTGTAATTGATGGAGAGATTGAGATCGACGGCGTGCTATTAAATAGAAGGGATGCAATGGGCTTATACGATCTTGATTTGTTAAATTTCACGGTTAAAGAAGACTCAAAAATCCTCCTCATAGAGATTCCCATGGAATAAAGATTAAAAATTTCGCTTAGCCAAATAGGTATTTTCTTTTTCAGTCATAACCGCCTTAGCTTCGCTCCCTTTATCGGGGTATCCTAACAGATGAAGTGTGCCATGTATCATTACCCGGTGCAGTTCATCTGTTTCTAATACCTTATACAGGGACGAATTTTCCTTTACGCGCTCGATGCTTACAAATACATCGCCAACGATATCATCCTCGTTCTCGCTATTGTCAAAGGTTACGATATCCGTATAGGTATCGTGATTTAAATATTGCTGATTGATAGAGAGAAGGTAGCGATCGCTACAAAAGATAAAGTTCAGCTGTTTTAGCCGATGTCCTTCGGCCTTTACTGTTTCGTTAAGCCAAGCGCGAATCTTGGTCTTTTGTTTAAGATTAAAGGATATGTCTTCAGAAAAAAAATAGACTTTGGGCGCCGCCATCAAATTTTAAAATGTAATTCAACTTCATTTCCCTGGCTATTGAAGATACACTGATCAGCGAGGCGCTTGACTATGAAAATTCCGCGGCCGGCAATATTCTCGAGGTTCTCAGGAGCAGTGGGATCAGGCAGGTTATTAAAATCAAAACCCATGCCCTCATCGGCCACCGTAAAAATTAGTCGTTTGTCTTCTATTACTTCAAGATTGATATATACTTTCTTTTCTTGATTTTCCCGGTTGCCATGAACAATGGCATTGTTTACTACTTCGCTTAAACAAGTAAGCACATTGGCATACGTTTCATCGCTGAAATGGTACTTTTCGCTCAGATTATCTATAAAGTTTTCAACACGTATAATACTATCAATCCTGGATGATAATTGTAGAGTATACAATGCCGTATTATCTGAGAATTCTGTTTGATTAGTCATTATCATCCGAATTTAGGTATTTAAAATAATCCCCAACCTTAATTTTATAAAAAGAATTTAGCGTAGGCGGTACGGTTTTAAGTAAATCCGTTTCTCGTTTTTTAATTTTCTGGTACTCCTGCAATATGATATCATAATTCGGTGCAGGACTTATTGCCTCCCTGCTTTCCCGTTTCTCTTCCGTTTCTCTCTCTCGCTCTGCTTTGTCGGCCTCTATGAGCTTACTTAAAATTTGTTGTTGCCTGAATAATGTTTCCTGCTGTATCCTTCTGTTTACGAGATCAGTTTCGGTTTGTTCCATCTCTTTCATTAATTCGTTCAGGTTTCCTAAACTTCCTTTTCCATCTTTATTTTCCAAGCGGTTTATTTCTTGTATGGCCTGACGTATCATTTGCTGCTCCCGTGCCATACGTACCAGTTGTTCGCTCATCTGCTGCCGCTGTTGCCCGGCATTTTGTTGGCCTTCCTGCTGCATTTGTTGCCTTGCTTTTTGCATATTCTTATTAAGCTGCTCCTGCATTTTACTTAGCTGGGAAAGAGTCTGCTTCTTTGCCTTTCCACCGGGCTTGCCATTCTGTTGACGCTGTAAATTGACAAGAGCTTCGTTTAGCATCAACGCCAGATTATTGATGGAAGTCATCGAAAATTGTTGATTCCTGCTCGCTTCAGCTACACGACGTTCAGCAAGATTTCCAAGTGCCTCATTTATGTTAAAATTAATAGTTTGAATTTCCTTATTTACAACGGCTTGGATCTGAGGTACTTTTTTGCTCAGGGCGTAAAGGCTGTCTTCGATCATCTTCATATTATCCTGTATTTCCTTTTGCTTTTGAGTGTGTAAAATAAAGGCAGGATCGCTATTGCTGATTGTTCGTATAGATTGCATCGTCTTTTCCTGGTCGAAAGAACTGGTGATGAGATTATCAAGAATTTCCCTCAGACTTTTGATATTCACATCACTTTCCTGTTCTTCACCTTCTGATTGCATATTTTCAAGCTTTTGAGCTAGTTTCTGCATTTTTTGAGCCGCCAGCTCTTGGTTTTGAGCGGCTTTTTTCTGCTCATTCTTTTTAAGATTCTCAGAGCTCTGTTGTTGTTGTTGTTCTATTTCTGCTTGCTCTTTTTCGGGGTTGTCGAAATTATTTTTATTCTCAAGCGCCTCGTTTTTTTGTTCCAGCTCTCTTAGTTCTGCTTTTAGCTTTTTGAAATTATCCCGTAGGCCATTCTGATCCAATTCAAGTTTCTCTTTGTCCGTCTGCCCGTCCAGCGTATTCCTGCTTAATTCCTCCTGTTGGTGGGCTAGCCTATTCAACTCATTAATCGCCCCGGCAAGGTTTTGATCGAACTCCAGCTGTTTATACAATTCCAGAATCCGGTCCAGTTCTTTTCGTAATGATCTGTTATCCAATTGCATCTTAGATAATTCATCCTGAGTGAGTTTCGGGCTATTTTTTTCTAGCAGCTGCTGGATATTCTTTAGAATCTCTCGTGTCTTTTCATCAAGTGCATTATTAAACAAGTCTTCGATTTGCTGTTGCTTCTCCAGAATCTCCGCACTCTGTTCTCGGCTCTCCTTCCGTTCAAAGAGATTTTGTTTGTTTTCTTTCCGGATTTCATTCACCAACTGCTCGATCTCTTGCTGTTGTTGTAAAAGATTTTCAAGTTGCTTTTTGTCTTCATAAGATAAACTATTCTTATTGAGAAGATCTTGATTGAACTTTTTGGCCTCTTTCTCCACCTGTGAAGCCTTTCGGATGGCCTCCCCCAACTTTTGTTTTATCTGACCGCTATTTTCTTCTAATTTGTTGTCTATTTCACGGTCCGTTGCCAGCCGCAACGTTCGGATCGCTGATCGGCTCGGCTTAGGGCCGTTCACCCCGTCATTATCATATATTTCAAAATAATATTCAATCTGGTCTCCGGGGCGAGCTTTTATTTCATTAATATTCCAGACATAAAAGAAGTTGCTTTGAAGGGCGTTCTTATCGAAGGACACAGACACGCTCTCGGACTTTGCTTTATTCTCGGTGCTATCATTTAAAACCGTGTAATTGAATTTGAGATTTGAAAAACCATGATCGTCATTAACCTGGCCTACAAAGTAAATCACTTTATTATTTGCCGAATCTCGCCGCTCCGTTAAATCGACTGTGGGTAGAAGATCGGGGATTACCCTCAACTGGTAGGATACAGAATCCACAGCCGGGACCTGACTATTCCTTGGCTGAATCTGGTAGTTAAGGCTCTTCATTGCCCGGAAAGAGAATTTAAAGATGCCTTTTTCAGCCGGCTTGACGGTGAACAGTCGTTTATCCATCATTACCCCGACTCGTTCACTACTCCGCGTATGGAATTTCCAATGAACGCGAGTTCCTTCGGGAACCGTAAGATCACCTGAATTCCTGAAACTTTCATTGGTTTTATTTAAATAGGCGGGATATTCCAGAAGTACATCGAAACTCATCAGTACAGGCCTGTCATTTACTCTGATGGTATAATCTTTGGAGCTGAATTCACCGGCCCTCAGCCTGATTCTTTTGGTTTTCTGAAGATTCTTAAACGTGTAATTAAATCTTATTGTATTTTCTCGTTCCAGCCTAAAATTATTTGCACCGTCTTCCAGATAAATTTCGGCTGGAATCTCATTTCCACTAAGTTTTACCTGAAGCGTGTAGTTATCACCCTGAACTGCGGCAAGGCTATCATTGAGAACTTCAAACCTAAAAGGGGCTTTTTTAACGAAACGTTTATTATAGTTTATGAGCCGCTCCGAGCTTTCTTTTAACACCGAAGGTGCAGCAAAAAAGATCGTTATGATCAGCCCCATCGGTAACAGCGCATATTTTAAATACTTACGGTTGTCCCTGATATGAACGGCCGAAGTAAAAGGGACTGAACGCATGTCGGCGACCTTCTGATCAATACTCGCATTAATCAGTAAACGCTGACCTGGGTTGAGGTCTGAAAGCCTTTTGAGCTGAAGCGTATTCAAAAGCTTATCCTTTATGGGATAAAAATGCTGACCGATAATGGCGGATGCCTGTTCATGACTTATGGTTTTGCCTAATCTAAAATAACGAAGTAACGGGATTGTAATATAGACAAGTAGGATAAATAGATTTCCCAGGACAAAAGAATAGAAGAAGAATGTGCGGATAATTGGATCAAAGCGGCCATAATATTCGGCCAGGCTAAAAAAGACATAAGCGGCGAACAGAGACGCTGCCAGAATTATTGAGCCCTTAATTACTCTGTTGAGGTAATATTTGCGGATAAAACCGTCAATCTTTCGAATAAGATCAGCGTAATTGTCGGAATATCCGGTCATATTAATTTATCTCCTTATATGAACTTAACGAAAAATACCTACACCCGGTATGTCATAAACGATCGTCTTTCCCTGACGAGTCTTATTGTTTCTTTAAAAGGACGACATTGGCGACCTTTCTTTCTCCTTCATGGTCCCATTTTTTGTTATCTGAAGGGTAGTTTACCACGCCCTTGCCATCAATCCAGAGTGCTGTGGATCCACCTCCGTCAAGATTCATCGCATCATCGACTTTCAGCCAGTATATTAATTTAGTCAGTTCTGACAAACTCATACCGGTCGAATTTTCGTTTCTCCCGTCCACGGTGATGAAAAGTACTCTCCCGTTTTTAGTTATAGCAACGGCACTTCTTGGATGACGGGTGGTATTAAATGAATTTGATTCCAAGTCGTCCATCTGACCGTTCAGTACCAGCAAGGGCCCCCCCACCATGACATCCTCGCCCGCAAGCGACTTCTCCCAGGCGGGATCACCTGTCCATTTCGCAATACTAAGTCTCCCATGATTAAAAACAAGAGCTGAATTCTGGCGAGGCTCCCGGACACCACTTTTAGGAAGATGAGTTTCATTGATTATCACACCGTCTGAGCGAATAAATTGTGTCGATCCACCATTGGTCATATCGAAGAATGTGCCATTGAGCGCGGCAATAGCGTTCGCTGATTTTCCAAAGTCGCTGGTCTTAATGAGGACTCGCGGATCATAACCAAGATCCAGCATTAGATGTTTTTTCGGTTTAATTTCAAGGATGCTTACATTCTGGTTGGAGCCGAACAGGTTATTGTTGAACCAATGGGTTTTCAAGGTGACTCCCGATGTAATCTTTTGTTTAGTCCAGGGAGCTTTAACAACCGCAATGGAATCTGATTGTGCGAACAGCGGGCATGATGTAAAGAAATAAAGTAGGGCAATAAGAAAATAGGATTTCATAGTTATATTTTATTTATGAAGATAAATATTTAAGGGTAAACATTGCTCGATTTGTCATTGGTAACTTAATATCAGGTTCTATCATTGCGATTGAGAGCCGATGAATGCGACCTTAAACAAACCCGGTTGCAATTTAATCACAATATTGCTGAGTTCTATCTTGGCGACATCAATTTACTGAGGTGTTTTAGGCACGCGCATGCGGTCAGTGGATGGAGATCCCGCCAGCACTTAGATATTAGTTCAGATCCGTCTTTTAAGAGTGAGAATAACCCGTTCCTTTTCGTTTAACCCCTTTTTCCCATGAGGGAGGATATCAATAATAAAACTGCGATCAGGCTTTGAATGGAACAGATCGTCAATTTCCGTGGGTGTGAATTCAGAAACAGACTTAAAATTTATTGCGAGAATCTCATCGCCGGTGACGATGCCGGCATCGTCAGCTGACGATCCGGCCTCTACCCGGGTCACGAATACCCGACTATAGTTATTTCCCGCTGAGGTTAACTCCATCCCACTCATATCATGTTCAAATGGAGTTTTAAGCCTGGGACTCCGGCGCAAATATAATGCGGATCTACCGTAATCGAAGACCACGTTGAAGCGTCTTAGGACAGCAATACCCATATTGCCGTTCCTGCTTTTTGAAGCTATTCTCACTCCCACATCTTCATAATCCGGAAAGGCGGCAACTACGTTTTTGAGGGTATACTTACCGAGCTTAAGCGAAGAAATGCGTGCGATATGGCCGCTGATCGGTCCGGTGAGACCTATACCCAGGTTACCCGAAATATTTATGTCGGGTACATTGAAAGGAGCACCATCGAGTGCTTCAAGCGATAAAGGATGGCCTGCACCTGTATCAATTATTAACTTAGCTGTCACTTTTTTCCCGGATGTCATGACTAAGTCTGACATGATATATGGCTTTCCATCCTCAATTGTAATGGGAATCCGGGTGCTCCTGCGCGGCACGTAATGTACCCTGGGCCGATAAAGCGCCAGGGTATTAGAGGTGAAATTAATCCTGACCGTGAAACTGCTAAAAAACTCATAACCAATCAATCCATGAATCGGCATGCCGACATAATTGGAAAGTTCGAACACATCGTTTTTTAGTATGGCTGCAGGCACATCATAAGCGAAAGCGGGTCCAAAATTGAGGTCTACTCCCGGAGTGATATAAGCACTCAGTGTTTGGCCATCTCCGAACCCTCTTATATTAATACTTCTCAGATTCTCGATGGAGACAGAATCAATTAATTTCGGATCAGAGATAAGGAGTAATCCCACGCCGGTGTCGAGCACAAAGTTAAAAGGTCCTTTACCATTTACTGAAAGTTTGATGATCATCAGGTTCTTGATCATCTGGAAATCGACAGTTTCCTTTCTTCTTCTTCCCAAAAGGTCA
>CAZFQV010000089.1:0-8078 GCA_964521175.1 uncultured Sphingobacterium sp. | reverse complement strand
AAAATGTGATGGGCTTAAATGTATCTTTTCGGCAACTTCATCTAAGCTGGGCTGCTCTTTAAAGTGTGTTTTAATATAATATATCGCTTTGGCAACCCGATTATAGTTAATGTCTGCTTGTATCCCCATTTAATTCATGATCTATAACCCAAATATGGGGATGATTTTGTTCTTATAAAATCCGAAATATGCTGAATAGTAATATTAAAAGGATAGGAGAGGGCAGAAAAGAGAAGCTTAGATAGTCTTTAAAGTCGTTATGCCTGTCCGATAGGCGACTATGGCAGGGCTCAACAGATCTTTCTTCCAATAAAGTAGATATTTGCTCAAATTAATTTGTTTTTCGCTGTACTACTGTGCCGTTTGATCACATGATAAGTTAGTATTGTTTTGTCAAACATCTAAGTTGAGAAAATGCTGTCTTAAAGTTTACTTTTCACCTCTTCGTATTCCACATTCTGAATCTGGCTTTTTGTTTGCCCCATAGATTCAGTATTGCAAGTTCCTCCAAAACAATCACCGCTCGCGCAACCAAATCGGAACAAACCCATAGAAGCAAAATACGCCCCGAATATAAGTCCAAACCATTGCTGGTAGATTATCGAATTAATAATAACGAAAACACCCAAACCGATATACAATGCCCTTGTAAATGTCCAGTTGGTTAAAATTCTTTGCTTTAACTTTTCCATTCTTTTATTTATTTAAATATGCGGAGTACATCCTCACCAGTTTTTCTTGTTCGCGGATATAATCGCTCATTAATGCATTTGTTCCTTCGTCATACGCCTCTGCAGAAAAATCGAGCAATTCTCTTTGTTTGATAAGTAAAATCTGAAACGCGTCTAAAATTGCTTTCACTCCTTGTTCAGGTTGTGAAATGTTTTTTGCGCTCTTTATAGATGAAAGCTGGAGGTAGTCATCAAAGGTATGAAGCGGTGTGGCACCAAGCGTTAAGATTCGTTCTGCTACTTCATCAACTTTTAGCAGGAGGTTAGTATACAGTTCTTCGAATTTTAAATGCAGCTCAAAAAATTTCTCACCTTTAATATTCCAGTGCAGTCCTCTGGCATTTTAGTAAAAAACCATATAATCAGCTAATAGATTATTTAGCTTTTCTGAAAGCTGTGTGCTTTTTGTTTGGTCAAGACCGATAGGATTTTTAATTGTTTTTGGATTTTATTTTGTAAACTAATCCAAGAGCCGCCATTATATATGTCAGTAAAGCCATTGGATTTTAAAATACTCTTTGCCGATGCACTTCTCATGCCCGAAGCACAACAAGTGATGATCGGTTTAGACTTATTTAACCTGGATAAATTCGTTGCCAAAGTATCCAGGGGGATGTTAACAGCATTTTTAAGATGCCCGGCTTTGAATTCTGCTTTGGTTCGCACGTCAATAATTTGTGCTCCGTTTTTTATGATTTCTTCATAGTCAGTTTTTGGACCAAATCCGAAGAGGGTTTTAAGAATTTGTATCATGTGGAGCTGTTTTAGTTATATGGTAATTAGAATCAACATCCATCCAGCTTCCTCCGTTTTCACAAGCCACATCATTGCTTTTCAGAAACGCGGTAGCCTGGCCACTCCTGCCTCCGCTTGCACAACACAGAACGATGGGTTGCTGCATTGATTTTATTTCATCTAAGTGTTGCTGAATTTCTAACAGGGGTATATTGATACTGCCTGCCACATGCCCCTCTCTAAACTCTTCAAGAGTTCTTACGTCGATAATTGTTGTATTATTATTGCTCATTATAAATGATTTTATTGCTAATTATTTAAAGAATTTCGGATGTGCTTGACCGCTATAGCAGCCACTCCATATAGAACCTCACTCTGTTTACACCTACTTAATTAACTCTGATGTTCCGAATTCTTTTCTATCTTCTCCTGCTTGAACAGACTAAATAACAGCCCGCCCATTACCGAACCATATAGAGTGCTGTTAAGCGGTTTTGAGGTGATGGCACAAGTGCCACTTAGACATCCTATAAAATAATAATAAGCATATCCGCCAATAGCACCGACGAGGACTCCGATGATCGCCAGTTTATGTTTTACGATGTAATTCATGTTTGAAATTGTTTTACATCCTCGCTTAAATCATATACCGGCAGATCATCGTTTAATTTTGATTTTATGATGCTGCTGCCTGCTGCGCTGCGGTAGCCACCTGCGCAATGCACTACAATAGGTTTGTCCAAAGGAATTTCATTGATGCGCTCTCTCAGTTGATGCAAGGGAATATGGATCGCATTTGCGAAAATCCTGTTGTCTTTTACTTCTGAATCATTCCGAATATCGATGATGGTGTAGGCATCTTTATTGCCTCGTAAGTCCAGGCCTTTGAACGTTTCTGTTTCCGCATTTCCAAAATCGACCGTAAAGGCCAAAGCAAGCTGACTCTCGTAGCCAATTTTTGCGGTACGCTCAATCAATTTATCCAATACTGCTTCATTCTCGGCAATTAAATAAAATGGCTCTCCGGGATTAATGATACTGCCTAGCCAGGTTTCAAATTTTACGTCGTCCATCAGGTTAATAGCATTCTTCAAATGCTTCTTTTTGAATTGTTCCTGTGGTCGGCTATCAATTATAGAAATTGATGGATTCAAAGTATTTAAACAAACTTCACAGGTTATTGGTGCTCGCCTTTGAACTTTAGCAATACTTTCTGCATAATTTTCAGCTCCTTTTTTATTTATAGCCACATTAAACGGAAAATATTTAGGGATGAAAGGCTGGTCTGTCAGCAAATTCTTTACAAAATTTTCCCCGGTGCTTTTTTGTAAACTCCAGTTCGTTATTTTCTCTTCCCCGATAGTACTGTTACTCTCTTCACTCAAGCCTTTACCGCACAGGCTTCCTGCGCCATGAGCAGGGTAGACGATAACATCATCGGGCAGTGTCATTAACTTGTCGCGGAGTGAATGATACATTTGCTTCGCCAACTCTTGCCGGGCCGCGGTGATGGCTCCTGCACTCTCCCTTAAATCGGGCCTGCCACAGTCACCAATAAAAAGGGTATCACCGGTAAAAACGGCATGCTCCTTTCCGTTTTCATCCAGGGCGACAATGCTGATGCTGTCCGGAGAGTGCCCCGGGGTGTTTAACGCTTTCAAGCTAATGTCGCCTAACTTAAGGGTATTACCTTCATCGAAAGTTTGATGTGGATACTCTGCAGCCAACAACTTGCTGGCGTATATGCCTGCCCCGGTAGTCCGATGAATTTCCAGGTGACTGCTCACAAAATCAGCATGAGGATGCGTTTCAATGACCGCTTTAATCTTTGCATTGTATTGCTTCGCAAGATCGTAATAGGGTTGTGGATTTCTTGACGGATCAATCAATACCATCTCACCCTTATTCACTATTGCGTATGAGTAATGTGCTAAACTTTCGTCTTCAAATTGTTTGATATCCATAGTTCTTTTTTTAAGAGCAGTTGTCTGCGATGAAAAGCGCTCGAAAGCCTTGTATTTACTTTAGATTATTTCAGTGCCTTCTCAAAAAATAGCATCTTTACTGCTATCATAATTAATAAAATGGCAAAGGCCTTTTTCAGAATTTCTTCAGGAATCTGGTTAGCAAATTTCGCACCTACAAAACCGCTTACAAAAAAAGTGATGCCAAGAATGAGTGCCGTTTTAATATCAGCGTTACCTGCTTTGTAATATTGCCACGCTGCTAAAGCACCGACGGGCATCACCAGCATTAATAGCGTCGTGCCTTGCGCTAACTGTTGTGAATACCCCAGTAGCATAACAAGTGCCGGAATAATGATGATTGCTCCTCCTAAGCCAAGCACGCCTCCGAGCAACCCTGCTACAATGCCTATGAGCGCAACAGTTAAGGGTTGTTGCCACTCCATATTATGGCTTAGTCTTTCGTGTAGAAATTTTGAACGGAAGATACAGCGGACAAAAGCTTACAAAGCTTGTGAGGATGAACACCGCCGACAGCGCTATCAGGATCATGGCTACTGTTCCGGAAATTACATTGCTAAGATAAAGCCCAATTATTACAACCGCAGCCAGTATTCTGATAATTCTGTCTGCCGAACCCATATTTCTTTTCATTACCTTGTTTTTTTGAGTACATGAAATATTCTAATACAAAAGTACCGTAATGAACTGTAAGGATCAGTGACATTTGTTACAATTCGCTGAGTAACTTTATTTGATTACGGTAGAGCAGCAGCTTTTTGTCATTTTCTAATTTTTTTAACAATCTCGATATCACCACTCTTGACGTAGCCAGGTCATTAGCTATCTGTTCATGAGAAAGATTGATGAGCGATGAGCTGGTAGCCCTTGATTTTTCTTTAAGGTAGTGAATTAAACGTTCATCTAATTTTTGAAAAGCAATTTGATCAATCGCTCTGAGCAGCTCGTTAAATCGGGTTAGAATTGTTTTCATCACAAAACTTTTCCAGGTTGTGTATTTCATCAACCATTCGTCCATTACCGTTATCGGGATGGCTAGCATTTCTACGTCTTCTTCTGCTACTGCTCTTATTTCGCTTGGATGCTGCTGCATACAGCATGTGAATGTCATTGCACAGCTTTCATTCGGATTTACATAATAAAGGAGTAACTCCCTGCCTTCCTCGTCCATTCTTGATATCCTTACTATGCCTGAAATAATTATCGGCATTACTCTTACCGTTTGCCCGATATCCAATATAAGGTCATTTGCCTTAACCGAAAAGACGGTGGCATTTTGCTCAAGTTCCCTTAGTAACTCTGGCTCAAAAATATGTTTATATTGTTCACTAATATTCATCTCGCAGAGTAATCATTTAAATATAAGCTGTTATAGGTTAAGAAGACATCATCTAATGGCTTTAGTTTCGAATTATCCCTCAAGTGTGTCAGAACTCCGGTTAGGCAAATCTGATTTTCTAAAACTACAAAAAATGAAGCTTTGAATGGTATCAGATGGTGTCTGATGGTCAACCTTTAGACAGTCGGTTTTATTAAAGAACTTCCTGAAAAGTTCGGTCATTGCTGTTTCGGAATATTGTTTGATTTCAATTCCACTACATTTCTTCGGACCTTGTTCAGAAAATGTCCCGATCACCAAAATACCTTTGGGGTTGATACTGTCGTTGGCTATTTCCACATAATGGGCTATTTCTTTCGTGTCGGTCAGGAAATGAAATGTTGCCCGGTCATGCCAGAAATCATATTTCTCTATTGACATAAATGTGGCAATATCTGCTACGACCCAATTTACTTTTTTTGCCCGATCGCCAAGTCGTTGCCTCGCCCGGGCAAGTGCGGCTTCTGAAATGTCAAGCACTGTAATATCTTCATAGCCTAAATCAAGCAAATGATCAGTATCCGGATAATATGATTGCTATTTGCCCTCATAGATTGCACCAGAGGTCGGCGTTTCATGTAATTCAATTTTGGTTAGCAAAGGGACATCAGGTTTGATTTTGTTCCAAAGCCAAATTGCAATCCTTTCACAAGTCGGGTTTTCCAGGCCAGTTATGTTGTTTAATAGCTTATGATCTACAGTTTTTATAATTGGATCGACGACTTTTTTGAGCTCTCCGAAGTCAATAACCCAATCAAGATCCTTTTGAAGTTCTCCTTCTATGTACACTACCAATTGGTAGGTATGCCCGTGTATCTCCTTGCATTTATGGCCATCGGGAACATTTGGTAAAAAATGCGCTGAATCAAAAGTGAACTGCTTAAATATTTGCATAGCATTTAAATATTTCAAGTTTATGAAATGGTATAGTTAATAGCGTTGGATAAATAGCTTATTCCATTGGCAAAGTAACGACAATATTCTCTGACAGCATGGGCTGATGACGGATTTTGTCTACCTTATGTCGCTTCAGAATCGCCATATCTACTGATGATTGCGATTTGCCCGGCATGATAGGCCGTATGTGACACGATTCTGCCCAGTGCTGCTGCCTTTGTTTTAATGCCAAATTCTGGCGTTGTGACGGTGCTTTCCCAATCTTGATCTGATTGTGTTTCAATGATTGTTTTAAGCGCTTCGTGAGAAAAAGCAGCATACTCTATCAATTCTTTCAGGTTTACCCAATCGCCTGTGTCCTGTTTTGTAATAACAGTTTTTGCGATAATTTTAATGTCGCTTGCTCCAAATACGTTTTTTGCAAAAAGTAATTCTACATCAGCAATATGTCGTAACAAAAAGCCCGCTGAATTTGGAGAAGGTAGTAATCTCTTTTTTAGATCTTCTGTCCTCATCGTTCTTAACTGATGACTAAACCTGGTCCGTGCTTCTACCCAAAGCTCCAGGAATCTTTTTGTTTGTGTATTCATGGGGGGATGTTAAATATATAATTAGCAGATTGTTGTTTAACTTTTGTTTTATTTCCAACGTTTTGGGTTGTTCAGCAATTAAAACGCCCATCGACTACTATATAAATGGCCACCTTATTTGGCTACAGAAACTCAGGTCCAAGGCCTCTCGATAAGTAATCTAATATTCGCTAATGTTCACCAAACTTGAGATACATCTGATGATTTGGGTTTGAATGGCTGTCGGTAAGTTTGAAATCATAGCGGCCCACAATTTCAAACCCCGCCGTTTTGTAAAATCTCAGCGCCCGCTGATTTCTGCCCAACCACATAGCCACATGCCGGTCTGATTATTCCATTTAGATAGTTCAACGTGGAATTTGAAAAGTTCAAGCCCTAAATTTAATTCTAAAACTCTTTTAGGAGGTAAAGCCTTTCCAATCAGCTTACGTTTTAATTTCAAAACTCCGGAGTGGGGTGTTTAAGAAAATCTTAGAATACCCAGCGGGTTGATTGTCATGATAAATAATATAATATATATTTTCTGCGATGCTCAGTTCGCGCTTAAATGCCGGATAGCTGTTATTTGTACTGAGATATTTTTCTATTTCTTCTTCCGACGTGCTGTTACCATGCGACTCAGTAAATGAAGTCCTAACGATAACACAGCTGAGAGTCTTCTGTCGTTGCTCTCTTTATTAAAGACATTCTTGTCGCTAATATATTTCATTTATCCAGAATGTAGTGGCGATGTTGTCAAATTTGATACCGGGCCAGGGCATGTGAAAGTCCCGATAGATTTTTAACTAACACGATCATTTTTGATGTTCATTAGCTATCCAGAATTGTTTCAATTTTAGCGTATTTGTATGCGCGATTACCTTATTGTGCGAATATTCAGGCTTATAACGCGATAAACCCGTAGAATATTGCTAAGTACTTCTGGGTATTTTTGTTAAAAAATTTGACTTTAACATTCGTCGATGCTTACTTTATGCAATAAAATAAATTATTATGAAAAGAATATTACTTAATGTGTTCATCGCCCTATTGATTGGTGTAGGAGCACAGGCTCAAGACGAAGTTGTTTCTAAGAATCCAGCTGATGATGATGACGGCAAAGCAATGACCATCGAGGAGCTCCAAGCGGAACGTGCAGCATTGGTGGCACTGAGCAAGTCTGATGAGTTTTTGGCAAAGCTGGCAAAGGCTGATAAGTTAAAGGCACCAAAAGAATCAGGTGTGGCTGGAGTAGATGCACTGATAGACATTTTAGGTCCTATGGTGCAGCAATTACACGACAGCCGCACAGTAATTCCAGAACTTTATGCGAGCGTCACACGCCAAACGATCGACGGAACTGCAGCAACAAACGCTAATCCGGTAACAACAGATCAATTACTGGCTCTCTCCAAGATGTTTGTACAAATGGGGGCGACTATTGTGAAATCATCTAAGGATCTGGTTTCATTGCCCGGAGAAATTAAAAGCGCAGGTCCGATGAAAATGTTAAAGTCGGTTAAATCTATTGCTTATATAAAAGATGCTATCGGAGTATTGAATCATGAACTAGGCTATAGTTCTAAAATGGTCAGGAATTTAATAGCAACCCATAATTTGCAAAATAATAATTAATAAACAGATCTGATAGACCAAGAAACCAGAGGGCGGCCTGCACTCTGGTTTTCTTATGTTTTAGAGCTGCCTTTTTATTCCGGTTGAAGGCGAGCGCTATGCCCAATCAGCACCATTTATCGGCACCGATATTTTGCAAAATCTACTC
>CAZFQV010000088.1:0-8080 GCA_964521175.1 uncultured Sphingobacterium sp. | reverse complement strand
TTTCAAGAATGGTTTCAGTTCTCTGGAATTCTCGTATTTGAATCGACTTATTACGTTCAAAATTAAGTTGTTACGGTATGTTAATTCGGTTTCGAAAAGCCAAAATTATTTCCGAAGCAATCCGTTTCCCGGGAAGATCCGGGGTAAAGATGCCCAAGTTTTCACAGTCTTTCCCATAAAGCATCTAAGAACCAATGGTTACTGTCGTAATAATGAGCAATCGATTTGAAGCCCGTCTCATCAGCTATGCTATCTACCTGGGAAACAGAATACTTCTGAGAAAGCTCCATATGGATGGGCTCGAATTTCAAAAACCGGATGTGGGCATTTCCGATTTGAACAGATTGCTCGTTCAAACTAATCAAGTAGCTTCGACAGGCACCACTTACCGGATCATAGGTGGCATAATGGTCAAAGGCCTTAATATTGAAATCTCCATCCAGTTCCCGATTGATTCTTTTTAAAAGATTGAGATTAAATTCTCTTGTAATTCCGTCCCGGTCGCTGTATGCAGCAAGTATTTGCTTCGGATCCTTCTTCAAATCAAACCCAATTAGTAGTAAATCTCCTGGCCTAAGACTTGCCTGCAAGGACTGCAGAAATGATACTGCGTCTTCGGGTGCAAAATTTCCAATATTGGAACCCAGAAATAGCACCAGTTTCCTTTTTTGAGAAAGTTGATTCACTGTGGTTATCATCTTGAAGTATTCGCCATTTAAGCCCTGCACTTCAAGGCCAGGGACTTTCAAAGGGATATGCCTATTTAAAAAATCGATAACATCGCCGGAGATATCTATCGGGTAATATTTAAAAGAATAGTTGAGCTCAGCGAGGTGTTGCAGTAGATAAACCGACTTTGTCGCATCGCCTGCGCCTAATTCAATGATGTCGAAATCCTTGTCATCGATTAAAGAGGGAGGGATGAGATCTTTTGTTTGCTGTGAAAAAATTTCGAATTCGCTTTTTGTCAGATAGTAATCCCGACTATTCATGATCTGTTGAAACAGCTTATCCCCTTCCTCATCATAAAAATATTTCGATTGTAAACGTTTAGGTTGCGCAGAAAGCCCATTCAATACGTCGCGTCTAAACTGCTCTGTATCAGTGCCTATCATTTCACTAGTCGTAAGCCGGTGTATTGCCATTGTAAAAAAGGATGAAAAAAATTACGATATGTTATTCTACTATGATTGTTGGGCGTAGCTACGGATGCACCGCGCAGCACCATCTGGTTAACCATAAATTTGCCATTGTATTCCCCGAGTGCGCCTTCCGCTTTTTTAAAGCCGGGGTAGGGTAGGTACGCACTTTCTGTCATTCCCATCGCTGCCCCCATTTGAGTTCTGGCGCCGCTATCTCCCATTCGGCTTCAGTAGGCAGACGCATTTCTTTCCACTGCGCAAATGCAGTCGCTTCGTAGTAATTTATATGAGTAACAGGCTGCTTTAAATCAACTTCTTGTAAGCCCCTTAAAGTATAGGTGTACCAGATATCTTTCATAGAATGCCAGTATAGCGGGCTTTTCGCATCCTTTGTCTTTACCCATTCCCAGCCTTCAGAATGCCAGTAGCGAAAGTCCTGATATCCTCCCGACTGTATAAATTCAAGAAATTCCCCATTCGTCACCAACTGATTAGCTATTTGAAAGCCTTGCAGGTACACTTTATGTCTTTGGCGTTCATTGTCAAAGCAAAAGCCCTTACCTGCATAGCCTATTTCATGTACACCTTCTTCAATGGAAACCAAATCATTGGATCCAACTATTGGTATATGTTCTATTCCTCGCTCGTTATAGGCAGGAAAAAGCGGGTTGTGACCCAGAATATATTTAATGTCGGAATAAAGCAGTTCCTGGTGTTGTTGTTCATGATTAAAGCCGAGCAACAGAATAGCTTTGATTTCATCATCAATTTCACCAGATAGCAGCTCAACCATAGCGGCGTCGACATATGCCCGGTATTCATACACTTCGCTGACCGGTGGTCTGCTTAGGTTACCCCTGTCAGTCCGAATTACCCGGGCGCCGACCGACTCATAATAGCTATTAAAAACATAATTATAATCGGGATCGTATTCCTCATAGTTTTTCAAATACATCTTTAAAAGAAAAGTCTCAAAGAACCAGGTGGTATGTCCAAGGTGCCATTTAGGTGGACTTACATCTACCACCGGCTGTACCACGTAATCCTCTATTTGTAAGGGCTCGCAAATTTTTTCAGAATCGCCCCGTACAGCTTTATAGATACTAATAAGCTCCTGAGGATTATCACGCGACAATTGTTCGGTTGATAGGGATTTATCTGCTAATCCGGTTTTTTCTTCATTTTCCCAAATTGCTTTCATAATGAGCGTGTTTATATTATTGTCTTTATATCGTCGGTCGAATCAGGTAAACCTGACGATCAGGGATGTATTATATTTCTATCTTCGGTTTTTATTCGGTGCACCTCAAGGCTTCCATCGGATATGAAAATACATGATACCATTAACCATATTTGTGCCAATTCTGTAATGGCGGCCGCCGAATCACAGGTTGGATTCTGGTTTTTAATCATCACTATGCTCCAATTGCATGAACAAGCTATTGATAGATTCAGCGTATAAAGGATGTGCAAAGACCATGTCTCTTAATTGCTGCCATGGAATACTTCCTATGATGGCCATTTGTAATACCGACATCACTTCGCCGCCCTCCGCCCCAAGTATTGCGACGCCCAATATGGCATCACTTTTTGCGTCTACTACTGCTTTCATTAGACCGCGGGTGTCGCCCGTTTCAATGGCGCGGGCAACATGTGCCATAGGCAGTTTTGCTACTTTTATATTTGCTCCCTTTTTTAAAGCTTCCTGCTCCGTTATACCCACTCTGCCTAATTGCGGGTCGGTGAACATGGTATATGGAACTAATCTCTCTGTAATATTGTGTTGTTTACCTTCAATTAGGTTATTAGCTAAGATGATGTAATCGTTGTAAGCGATATGTGTAAATTCAGGTCCGCCTTTTACATCACCGATGGCATAGATATCTTTCGCTGTCGTTTCAAGCATATCATTAACCAGTATATATCCCCCGTCATCGGTTTTAATACCCCCGGCTTCTAAGTTCAATAAATCGGTATTGGGGGTGCGTCCTGCTGATACAAGTATATGGGTGCAGGATATGTCTAGTGCTTTTTTATTAACTATCACCGTAGCGATAATGTCATCTCCATCCTTTCGAACCTGCTGTACTTGCGCATCAGTTTTGATGTCGATCTCTTCTGCCTGCAAAAATTTCATTATCTCATCTGCAATGTCTTCATCTTCCCGCGATAGAAAGCGTGGACTGTGTTCAACGATAGTGACCTTGCTGCCAAAGCGCTTATACATCTGCCCAAACTCCAGACCGATATATCCACCGCCAATGATGAGTAAGTGCTCCGGTATCTCCTGCAGCATCATTATGGTTGTGGAATTTAAATAGCCGGTTTCGCTCAGTCCTTTTATTTCAGGAATGGCAGCGCGAGTCCCGGTGTCGATAAAGATTTTATCAGCACTTAGCTTTTCCTCACCGCCATCGTTCAATAACACTTTTAGTTTCTTTTCACCGATAAAAGAGGCCTTGCCGAATACGAGCTTCAGATTTCCAGTCTCTTCCAAGCCTTTTTCTGCATTGTCTCTAAAGCTCTCGACTATTTTGTTTTTTCTGTCTAAGATAGTATTGATATTAAGGTTAAAACCGCTTGTTTCAACACCGTACTTCCTAGCATGTTGTACAGAATAAGCGACTTTCGCCGAAGCGATCATGGTTTTGGTGGGCGTGCAACCCACATTTACACACGTTCCGCCTATATTCTCTTTTTCAATAAGAGCGGTTTTCCAACCTTTCTCTGCTAATTTTTTCGCCAGGGGTGTTCCTCCCTGCCCTGATCCGATAATAACTGCGTCGTAATGTCTCATTTTTTAATAATTTATTCCTGGGTACTACTTTGCCCAGGCCAATAATGGTTTTTAATTGATTCCCTCATTGAGAGTCGGTTAATGCTACTCAAGAATGTCTTGGTCACTCTATCTCGGCGTACTGATCTTAAGCCTATGAGATAGGCGCATATTTGCGTTGTTTGTTAACTTTAAATGTTGGGCTTAGTCGATACGAACAGAACCCTTCACGAGATTATTATCTGGAGCGGTTGCTGCTACAATTCATAGCTTGGTATTATATGTCTGCTCCAATAATAATTGTGAGCATTAAATGATAACATTTAAAAACAGATATTGTGAGTAGAAAAAATAAAATTTATTAATTCCTCTGGACACCAATTGGTGGCGATTATTGGGTTGCCAGATGTGGGCGAACCGCTGGACTTCGCAGTGCTCGCGCACTGTTTTACCTGCAGCAAAAATCTCAATGCGGTAATTTTTCCTCCAATATCGAAGATCTACTTAATGCAGCGAATTTTTTAAAAAGTGGTATAAAGCACCCGGTATCCTGATTAGTCATTCATTAGGAGGATCAGCGGTCATTTCTGCCTCTGTAAAAATGGATAGCGTAAAAGCGGTGGCGACGATCGGTGCGCGGTCCAGTCCAGGTCATATCGATCATTTATTGAAAAACGGTATAGATGACATCCATAAACATGGCGTAGCCGAGGTGTCAATCGGAGACCGCACTTTACTATAAAAAAGCAATTCCCGGAAGATATTGAAGAAACAAGGCTTCATGAAAGTATACAAAAAATGAAAAAGCCAATATTAATTTTGCATTCGCCACAGCATAAAATTGTGGGCATTGAAAAAGCTGCGGAGATATTTCAATTGGCCATGCATCCTAAAAGTTTTATTTCATTGGATGGGAGCCGATCATTTGCTTTCTGACGAGAAGGATTCTATTTATACTGGCGAAATGATTGCAACCTGGGTTAAACGATATATTTAGTCTTTTCTGTTCCGCTTTCTGGCATAATAGATCGTAAGGAGAAGCAAGAGATTCCATGTATTTTACTAAAGGGATGGCTCAAGCTGTTGCAGAACTGCGCGGACGTTTGGTATCTGCATACTTATATTGCCTATTTTGCAGGGATAAAGAAAAGGTTTATAAATTAAAAATCCCACCCTAATTTTATTATGGGCGGGAATAAAGGTAAATGTAGGGCGTGTAAAGGTTATTTTAAGCTTGCTGATCTCGCAGTGCTTTAATTTTATCATGAGATTCTCTCAATGTGTTTTTTTGACCAAGAATCAGAGTTTTTAAGTGGCCGGGAAGATTGTCATCATTGGCTGCGGCTTTATATGCTTTCTGTGCTGCATCCTCACCAAACTCACAGTTTTCCAAGATGCCTTTCCTGTCATGACCTGTAAATGCCGCCTTAACATCCATCCAGGCTCTATAGAGTTTGCCGCTGTTAGTGGTTCCTGAATCAGTATCTTCTTTTAAGACATTGAGCTCGGTAGAAAGATCCATCTTACATTTTCTACTTTCATCAATCATGGAAATAAAGAGAGATTTAAGGTCATGATCTTCGGCCTTTAAGTTTTCAATTGCCTTTTCATATCCTTCTATACGGTCGTTGTTGATTTGGACCAAATCATTTAAGATTTCTGCTGTTTCGTTCGTTTTCATAAAAATCGAGTTTTTTTAATAGATACTGATATAGATGCAATGTTTATTCCAAACCGTCCATACTGTAGGCAGAAAAATATAATGGGCTTGTATTTTATGGCTGACTTCACTATATAATACCTCGTTTCCGCCAACGGGGCTGTTTTTTAGTTATAAGCTGTGTATTTTGTTAGTTGACTAATTTTGCCCTAAAAAATCATGTAGTCGTATTCTAAAATGGATACTTCCGTACTTCTGAGTTGACGAAAAGGGCTGGATATTAAGCTGCCTTCTACTGCTGCAAGCGTGATTTTTGGAACCGGGAGATACTGCGTTACGATCGTTGGTAGCCAGATTCAGGTATCATTTTAATAAATAGTTCGCTTAGAGAGGTACTTCCTTCCCTGGCCATTCTAAGAGAGTGGCATTCGTATTGTATCATAAGTGTGAACTAAAATTAAACACTATGGAAAAGAAATCAGAATTTCAGAATTTTTTTATTGATGAATTGAAAGATATTTACTGGGCTGAAAGCCACTTGTTAAAAGCATTGCCGAAAATGCAAAAGGCATCTACAAGTAAAGCCCTTGCTGCAGCTTTTGAGAAACACACTCACGAAACCGAAAGCCATATTAAAACGTTGGAAAAGGTTTTTGAAGCTCTAGGTGAAAAGGCTGTTGCTAAGAAATGTGATGCGATGGAGGGATTACTTGAAGAAGGAAAATCTATAATTGAAGATACCGACAAGGACTCGATGATTAGAGATGCGGGGCTGATATTGGCGGCGCAAAAAATAGAACATTATGAAATAGCAACTTATGGTACACTTAAAGCTTTTTCACGTCATCTTGGAAACGATGGGGTCACCGAGTTGTTAAATAGTACCCTGGAGAATGAAAAAGCGACCGACGTGGCATTGACCAAAATCGCAGAATCCTATGTAAATGAGGAAGCGGCAGATGAATAATGGTTTGTATCGTCATAAAAGAGGTCGGGGTATCACTCCGGCCTTTTTTTAATACTTGACCGATCGTCGGCTTATAGGGGGTATTTTAATATGTTAACATAGCTATATAAAATGTACGAAATCTGTGCGAACAAATCCGTCTCTATAATACATTAGAGGCATATTTTTTGCCAATTACTCCTAAAGCTCGCCAGCCAGCCTAAATGTTAAGTTAGTGATTTACTTCAATCCACTTCAGAATTACTTCCATGGATCGCCGAAAGTAACCGCTTTTAATTACGGTTACTTCATTTAATGGGTATTAAATGACTGTTTTACTTCCACGGATCAAAAAAAGCCTTATTGTTAAACAAGGCTTAAAAGCGGGTTAATCCATGGCTTACGCTGGTAATCCAGCCGTCTCAGTCCCCGTCACCCGCCAGGTGCTGGCCAAAACTTAGCCCGTAGCCATAGACTGTTCATTCAAATATAAATCTAATATCTTAAAGTCCCCTTTTTCTTTCTTAATCCGATGTACAGTTTCTTGAATTTTTTGAAGAAAGTATTATTGAAAAGCTCCACACAGGCTGGTTCCTATTATCGCTAATTTATCTAAAATTTCGCCCCTTATAAAACACTTCTTCCTGTTTGGTCACTTGCTGTTCGCCTTTATTTGAGCCACTATGCGGCGAAGTGGTCTCATCAGCACGAGCCAAGGTTAATAGCGGCAAATTATCTTCATTAGTCGCTGTCAGTGAGCGCAACAGACTATTCAGATTAAAACATCGCCTGGCAATCACATGGATCACTTGACCCGCAATCTGTAATTTGCCTTCTACCATAAACAAGCGTGACTGAATGATCTCTTTGCGATATTGATCAAACAGTTTCCCCCAAACCACGATATTAGCGGTTCCGGTTTCATCTTCCACCGTCATAAACAATACGCCTTTTGCAGTGCCCGGTCGCTGGCGAACAGTAATCAAACCGGCAACCTTAACCGGTTGGCCATCTTTCATATCCTTTAAACCGGCGATTGGGGTATTGCGCAGTAAATCCAGTTTTTCACGTATTAATGCCGCCGGATGATTTTTCAGTGATAAGCCAGTTGTAGCATAATCCTGCACTATATGCTCGCCTTCTGTCATCAGAGGTAATTGTATTTGTATTTCTTTTGAGCTTTCCGATGGCATACCTTCAAATAAGCCTGTCGGCCGGTCACCTAAGGCGGATATCTCCCATAATGCTTTGCGCCGATCTGAGCCTAATGAGCGAAAAGCATCAGCATCTGACAGCCTTTCCAGCGCAGTTTCGGAAAGTCCTGTACTCCGTAACTGGTCAACCTGATTGTAAGGAGAATTACGGTTCGCTATTAATAAAGCCATTTCTTGCTCACGCAATCCCTTAACCTGGCGGAAGCCCAATCGTACAGCATAATAATTGCCATCCTTCTCTTCCATCGTGTTATCCCAAAAAGAATAATTGACGTCTACCGGTAATACTTTAACCCCATGATTTCTCGCATCACCCACAATTTGTGCAGGCTGATAAAAGCC
>CAZFQV010000087.1:0-8110 GCA_964521175.1 uncultured Sphingobacterium sp. | reverse complement strand
AAGAAGCACGCACCGAGCTGAATGCCATGCTTGCTGATGCAAAGTTTGGTGAAGCAAGTAGCAGGGTAGTAATTGAAGAATTTATGACCGGTATAGAGCTCTCCGTATTTGTTCTTACCGATGGAAAGTCCTATAAGATTCTCCCTGAGGCTAAAGATTATAAGCGAATCGGAGAGGGTGATACCGGCCTGAATACCGGCGGCATGGGATCTATTTCACCTGTTCCTTTCGCAGACGAGAAATTCATGAAAAAGGTTGAGGAGCGGATTATTATTCCCACCATTGAAGGACTTAAAAAAGATAATATCCCTTACAAAGGCTTTATTTTCATTGGTCTGATGGCGTCAGAAGGTACGGACGGGAAAAATCCTTATGTAATCGAGTATAATGTACGGATGGGTGATCCGGAAACGGAAAGTGTTATCCCCCGTATCGAAAGCGATCTCCTGGAACTCTTCCTGGGCGTAGCAAACGAAAATCTAGCTGAAAAGGAGCTTAAGATCTCTGCTAAAATTGCAGCGACGATCATGCTTGTAGCCGGAGGCTATCCCGGCAGGTACATGAAAGGGAAAGCCATCAGCGGAATTGAAAACCTTAGATATTCCCTTGCTTTTCATGCCGGAACGGAGCTGGAAGACGGGGTGATTAAATCTAATGGTGGCCGGGTAATAGCCATCACCTCATTACAGGATAATTTATTTGATGCCGTTCAAAAGGCTACTGCCGACGCAGGAAGAATTTATTTCGACGCTCGTTATTTCCGGGCTGATATTGGCGCCGACCTGATGTGATCATCTCTTATTTTCAGATGGAAATAGCTCTTCCAGCTTTTCATTCAGATCCGGACCGCGCAGGTCTCTACCAATAATCTTTCCTTTTGGATCGAGTAAAAAGTTCCTTGGGATACTTTGTACGCCATAGAGCAGGGCCGGCTCACTCGCCCAGAATTTCAGATCCGACACCTGTTTCCAGGCTAGCTGATCATCGCTGATAGCGTTCAGCCATGCCTTTCTGTCTTTATCAAGTGAAACGCCAAACACCGTAAATCCCCGGTCCTTATAGGTATGAAACGCTTTTACGATATTAGGATTCTCATCCCGGCAAGGCTTACACCAGGAGGCCCAAAAATCTAGCAACACATATTTTCCCTCTTCAGAGGATATCGAAATATTTTTCCCGGCAGTATCAGTCAAGCTAAACTGAGGCGCTTTTGCTCCGATCGATGTTTTTCTTTCCGATAAAAAATAGGATTGGATAGTCTGCGCAGTGGAGCCACCTTTAATTGCATCCCCCAAACTATTATAGATCGAATCAGCTTCTATGAAATTGCCGGTGGCACGAGCCACCTCAGTAAGCAATAAAAGAGAGATAAAAACATCAGGATTTTTGGTAATGAATGCCCTCTGATATTCTAAAAGTTCAGCCGCAGCCTGCTTAAAAGGCCGGTGATACTTCATTACCATTGAATCTACCGCTGCGCCATGTTCGGTCTCTTCCTGCATCTTCTCATTGAGGGCATTCAGTCTCTCCGCATACGGCGCTTGTCCGGCACCATACCGCTCCAATTCGTCATTCGCCCTTGAACCCTTAACCACAGCATTAATCAACTTGTCGCCGATATGAATACTGATAGGTCCTTCATCCAGAATAAACTGAATGATATCCGAAGGGTCTTTAGGGTTAAGATCTTCAGAAAGCGACAAAAAAGCTGGTCCGGGTTCAGAGATTGTTCCTTTAATGTCGAACTTTCCGTCCACTACCGGAATCTTACGGGCGACAGGAAGTTTATTGCCGTAGAAGGTGCTGTAATTAAAATAGAGCCGGGTAATTCCCGGCGAGCTATCCACTGACCCGGAAATGGAAAATGTACTCTGCTGGCCGAAAGCCGAAAAATTCAAAATCAGCAGGAATAGTGAGACGCGGAAAAATTTCATCGTTAATTTTAGTTCAGAAGAATAGTAATCAGAATAAAAGCCAAAACGTAATTATTACTATAGAAATTGCTCATAAAACAGCATGTTTGGAAAAACAATCGCAAGCTATGAATTCATTGTCTTTAGATTACCCGCGCCGGATTCGGCAGAGATTGGGCGAGGAGGTTCTGATCATCCGCTCTCCGGGACGCATTAATCTAATTGGCGAACATACCGATTATAATATGGGTTTCGTATTACCTGCGGCAATCAACAAAGCGATCTACCTGGGGATACAAAAAAGAAAGGATAAGCAAATCTGCTTACATTCCTTAGACTACGATGCTGATCATCAGTCAGGAATGACACGTTTAAGCCGCTCGGGAAAGTTATGGCCTGATTATATTTTAGGGGTAGTAGACCAGATACAAAAAGATCATAATCTTGATGATGGGTTTAACATCGCTTTTGGGGGCGATATCCCCCCGGGTGCAGGGCTCTCCTCTTCCGCTGCGCTGGAATGTGCCACAGCCTATGCCCTGAACTATATTTTCCGCCTGGGGTATGGAAAAATGGATCTCATTCGTCTGGCGCAGCAGGCAGAGAATGAATTTGTTGGAGTAAAATGTGGAATTATGGATCAATTTGCCAGTACTTTTGGGAAAGAAAATCATCTTATCCGCCTGGATTGCCGAAGCATGGAATATGAATACATCCCGTTCCATGCCAATGAAATCAAAATAGTGTTATTTGACACCCGCGTAAAACATTCGCTCGCATCATCAGCTTATAATGAACGCAGACAACAATGTGAGGAAGGACTGAGCATTCTCCAAAAATTCTATCCGGCGCTGATGAGTCTTCGCGATGTTAGTCAGGAGATGCTGGACCTTCATGTGAAACCGGTTAATGATACGGTCTATCGACGGTGCAGCTATGTGGTTTCGGAAAACGAACGCCTCATAATGGGTTGTCAGGATCTTAGGAACAATGATCTGGTATCACTTGGCAGACGGATGTTTGAAACACATCTCGGACTAAAAGATCTATACGAGGTAAGCTGTCGGGAGCTCGACCTGCTCATTGATCTTGTCAAAGACAAGCCGGACGTTATTGGCGCACGAATGATGGGGGGTGGTTTTGGAGGCTGTACCATTAATCTTGTTAAAGCGAAAGCTGTTGAAGGCCTTAAGCAGTATGTGTCGAAAGCTTATCGCCTTAATACAGGAACTGAACTACTGACTTACGAGGTAGAGATCGGGGACGGAACTGGATTATTGGTCTGATCATAAAAGCGGCTGCGGGATTTAGCAACCCAATCAACACCGGGAATCATCTTGAATTATGAAAATATGTATACCAAATTTGCGCTATTGATTTTGTTGGTATTGCTGTGTCGGCAGACTAAACGAGTTTCTGATAGGTTCGCCACCAAAGATCGGGCATCTCGCCTGAATTAGCAAGCAGGTAATCCTCATACCGACAAGGGACAAGATGATGCCGCTCATTTTTAGACAAACCTGAGGGATAAGGTACCTGCATCCACCAGCGATCAGACTTCCTGCTTTTCACAAATACAAGCTCATGCGAGCCATCTTTAAGGTTAGTCCGGTAAGTAATATAATTTGATTTGGGGAGCATCGGGTATTCCCTTTTACGGTTATAAAAGCCGTCAATGAAGTACCATACCATCTGGGCCATCAGCATTGCTGTTTGTCCGTTTTGATCATATACAGGATTGAATTCATAGAATCCAATGGATGACAATTTATCACTCATGCCCGCATAACGGCAGATTTGGCAAGCCTGCTCACCATAGAACCCATTAGGTGTAGCATTCGCACTCCCCGGCGCATCCGAAGAGCGGATAGCCGACATGTCAAAACTCAACATATTGGCATTCCGGATAAACGGTTCTGAAATACTTATCGAACTGCTGAAATCTCCCAGGCGATGCACGTCAAAGTAAAGCTTATCCATCATCTTCAGGCTCTCCTGATTCACGAAATAGGTCTGATAACCTATATTGCTGAAATTGAACAGATAGTTGGGTTGGTGCAAAAAGATCCTACTCAGATAAGACTGTGATGTTGTGCCATCTGTGCCTTCCTGTTCGTCATTTAGATCGAAACCTGAATCTACCACCAATAGATCTACCTTCTGCTCCAGTTCTTCATAAGCCATAAACTGGGCATAAGTCAGATCCTGTCCGCCACCGATAATTATCGGCAAAATGTTCTTTTTGATCAGTTCACTAACTACAATCTTCAAGGCAATATAAGTGTCCCATACCTGCTGTCCTGCACTTATATTGCCCAGATCAACAATCCGCATATTATAATTCCCTTTATTCAGGGTATAGAACTTTTCGCGAAAATGATCTGCAGACAATGCCGTACCTGAATTATTTATGGCATTGCGATCTTCGATTACCCCGATCAATGCAATATCATAGGTATTGTTATCCAGGTCAGGGAAATCAGATTGATAAATTTCCATTCCAGATGCGAGATGACTCGTAAAATAGCCATCGCGCGGTGCGCTTGTGTTAACAGGCGAAAAAAAATCAGATAATGACATATTTATTTAGTGCTGATACCGGATTTTCAAATTATATACCTCCCGTTAAACAATATGGTCTGGTACTATAGATTTAAAGTATCAGACGGAGGCAAATATCAGTTTATTCAACTACTTTTGAAAGCATTTAAAAAAATTCATCGGGATGGTATTAGTTACCGGCGCCACCGGTTTTTTAGGCTCAGAGTTAGTCAGGCAGTTATTAGATAAGGGAGAAAAAATCCGTGCCCTTAAACGAGAATCATCGCAAATACCTGCAATTCTTAAGAATGAATCATCGATCGAATGGGTGAATGCCGATCTGCTCGATTACTATAGCCTGGAGGACGCCATCGTCGATATTACCAAAGTATATCATTGCGCAGCGTATATATCTTTTAACAAAAGGGACAAAGATCTTATGCACCGGGTTAACGTGGAGGGCACCGCCAACCTGCTTAACGTCAGTATGGCTGCCAATATTAAAAAATTTCTGCATGTAAGTTCAGTGGCTGCGCTTGGCGACAGTAAAAAAGGTGAGCTGGTCACGGAAAAACATAATTGGCAGTTCGGAGCAGGACAAAGCGGATATTCTGTGTCAAAATATGAAAGTGAAATGGAAGTATTTCGAGCCGCCGCTGAGGGATTAGACGTTGTCGTAATCAATCCTACTATAATTATCGGTAAGAATGCTGGTAAAACAGGAAGCGGACAACTATTCGAAACTGTACGAAAGGGTCTGTCGTATTATCCGGCGGGAGGATGCGGATATGTCAGTGTGGGTGATGTGGCAGAGACCATGATTCAGCTTATGGAAAGCGATATCACTGGCGAACGCTTTATTATAAATTCCGGAAACTGGACCTACCGGGATTTTTTTACCGAGGTCGCAACTCAATTTAATATAAAGCCCCCTGAAATTGCACTGAGTCCGTGGATGCTCCAATTGGCTCGTTACACCGCAGGCATTATAGCTCTTTTTTCGGGTAAAAATTACGGCTTAACCAGAGATACGGTACGGAGTGCTTCTAAAATACAGACATATTCTAACGATAAAATTAAAAAGACCTTAGATTTGCAGTTCAAATCTGTGAAGGACTCCATAGCGGATGTCTGCAGAAATTTCGATAAAAATTAATTATTAAAAAAAACATTGAAGCAGTTTTATATTATTGATTTCGACAGTACATTCACGCAGGTGGAAGCGCTGGACGAACTGGCACGTATTTCTTTAAAGGACCATCCTGAGCGGGAAGAAATTTACAAAAAGATCGAAGATCTTACCAATGCAGCCATGGAAGGCAGGCTGTCATTCAGCGAAAGCTTAAGTGCACGCGTGAAGCTTCTTGATGCTAACCGCGATCATCTGAAGCAACTTATCGCCCATCTTAAGAAGAAAGTATCCTCTTCATTCTCACGCAACAAAGCATTTTTCAAAAAACAGGCTGGCGACGTCTTGATTGTCTCGGGAGGCTTTAAGGAGTTTATAGTTCCGGTGGTATCTTCTTATCACATCCCAAAGGAAAATATCTACGCCAATACCTTCTTATTTGATAACGAAGGTAAAATAATTGGCTACGATGAGACCAACCCTCTTTCACATGAGGGTGGCAAAGTTGCTCTTTTGAAAGAACTCAACCTCGAAGGCGAAATCTACGGCATTGGCGACGGGCACTCCGACTTTCAACTTCGGGAATTTGGAATGATCAAAAAGTTTTATGCCTTTACTGAAAATATTGAGCGGAAAGCCGTGACTGAGAAGGCCGATCATATCACGCCAAGTTTTGATGAATTTTTGTACGTCAATAACCTTCCTCGCGCAATATCATATCCAAAAAACCGTATTCTTTGTCTGGTTATAGGAGATGTCCCGCAGGCTGCAATTCAGGTTCTTAAAAAGGATGGATTTTCCATCCGTCATAAAACCAGCTTTGAAGAAAAGTATGTAGGGGATGTGGGGATGATGCTTCTGGGCAAAAATGAAAACCTTGACACCTCCAAACTGAAACGCGCCATTAAGCTTAAAACCATTGGCTTTCCCGATAACAGTAAAACTGTTATCCCGCTAGATCTGTGTAATGAAATGGGAATCGTAGTTTTTGATAGTCCGCGGGCTAAGTCGGCAGCATCAGAAAAGGTGGCTAAAAGGATGACCGACTTTATCAATCACGGCCATACTTACAAGAGCGTGAATTTCCCAAACCTTCACCTTCCCAGGATTAACGGTGCCCACCGATTAATCCATATCCATCGGAACGTTCCGGGGATCATGGCCAGCATTAACCAGGTCTTCGCGAACCATGATATCAATATCGTAGGCCAGTATCTCATGACTAATGCCACTCTCGGCTATGTGATCACTGACGTAAGCGATCAATACGACAAGCGGGTACTCAAGGATTTAAAACAAATTGAACAAACGATCAAGTTCCGGATTCTGTATTAATTTGTTTCGTTTATAAGAAGGTATCTTCCTGACTTTTAAAACATAAATCGTAAATTTGATTTCTAAAACTAACATACAGTGGCTGATAAAATTGAGATTACAATCCAGAAGACGGAGAATTCACGCATAGCTACAATAGATTTCGACAAGTTGCCTTTCGGTAAGACTTTTTCAGATCATATGCTAGTTGCTAATTACGGAAATGGAAAATGGGAAGACTTTCAGATAATGCCCTATGGGGATATCGCTTTAAGTCCGGCAATTTCATCTCTGCATTATGGTCAGACTTTTTTTGAAGGGATCAAAGCATACAAACACGCTGATGGCCGGGTGTCTATATTCCGTCCGGACAAAAACGCCGAGCGCTCAAATGTTTCGGCAGAGCGACTGTGTATGCCCCAAATTCCTGTTGATGTTTATTTACAATGCCTCAAGACCCTGGTGGATCTCGATAAAGACTGGATTCCAGCCAAGGAAAACCATAGCCTGTATATCAGGCCATTTATGTTTGCCACAGATGCATACCTAGGGGTAGCTCCTTCAGAAACTTATAAGTTTATTATCCTAACCGGGCCCGTAGGACCTTATTTCTCAAAAAACCTTAAAGTAAAATTTGAAACCCATTATTCCCGTTCATGTGAAGGTGGCTTTGGATATGCCAAGGCGGCCGGTAATTATGGGGGGTCTATGCTGCCTTCTCTGAGAGCAAGCCAGGAAGGTTTCGACCAGCTTATCTGGACCGACTCGCGCGACCATGCCTATATCGAAGAGCTGGGTGCTGCGAATATTATGTTCATGATTGATGGAAAGGTATTGACACCATCTACCCGTGACACCATTCTGAATGGAGTGACTCGCGATACGGTAATCGCCCTGGCAAAAAAATGGGGCATTCCTGTAGAAGAGCGCCGGGTTTCAGTAGCAGAGATTGTGCAAGCTATAAAGGAGGGACGTGTGAGCGATGCATTCGGCGCAGGTACAGCTGCTACTATAGCTCATATTGCGGAGATTGCTCATGAAGGCGAATTATATCGTCTGCCTGATCCTGCTACCCGCGAATTCTCCAATAGAGTGTTAAAAACCTTAAATGACGTTAAGTACGGCAATGCTCCAGATGAGTTTGGGTGGAACTTCTTCGTATAGTAAACTTTAAATGACATCATTTTAAGGGACTGTTGGTTTAACCGACAGT
>CAZFQV010000086.1:0-8125 GCA_964521175.1 uncultured Sphingobacterium sp. | reverse complement strand
TGTTAAGAACTGGTCGTCCTACAATGATTATGGAAAGACATTGCCGGGAGCTGAGGACTGGATGATGACGAATAAGAAGCTTCAGGGAACCCGGGATGCCAAAGTGATGCATTGCTTGCCCGTACGCCGTGATTATGAACTGTCCTCTGAGATATTGGATGGTCCGAACTCGCTGGTGATCAAGGAAGCCGGAAACCGGGTTTGGTCTGCTCAGGCTGTACTTAAGAAAATGCTGGAGGGTCTGCAATGAAGCCGCTTTATGTGATAAAGATCGGTGGTAACATCATTGATGACCAGCAGAAACTGGACCAGTTTTTAAGTGATTTTTCGGAGCTCGACGGGCATAAAATTATTGTGCACGGTGGGGGCAAGATTGCCAGCCAGCTGGCCGACGACCTGGGGATCAAATCTAATTTGGTGGAGGGCCGTCGGGTTACCGATGCGGCTAGTCTCAAGATAGTCACTATGGTATATGCCGGTCTTATCAACAAGGATATCGTGGCCAGGCTGCAGGCAAAAGGATGCAATGCTATCGGGCTTTCTGGCGCAGACGGGAACATCATCCGTGCAAAGAAACGGCCGCCTGTACTGAATGCCGGAGGTACTGCCACAGACTATGGATTTGTTGGGGATCTGAACGAGAACTCAGTAGATGCAGTAGCGATCCATGAATTGTTAAATTCGGGCTTCATTCCGGTGTTTTCAGCGATTACGCATGACGGACAGGGGCAGCTTTTAAATACCAATGCAGATACCATAGCTTCGGTGCTTGCCGTGGCCATGTCGGGCATGTACGACAGCTCCCTGGTTTTTTGTTTTGAGAAAAGCGGTGTACTCCGGGATGTTAACGATGAATCCTCACTTATTCCGACGATTGATCGTGAAAGTTACCTGGACTTGAAAGCGGAAGGCCTGATCAGCGAGGGAATGATCCCAAAGCTCGACAATGCCTTTGAAGCAATCGATAAAGGATTGAAAGAGGTTTGTATCGGCAGGGCGGATGCACTGCCGCAGTTAAAAGAAAATAATTTTGGAACCCGGTTAAAATCAGACAAATGAAGGGATCATTACGAAGAACAGCAATTTTAGGTGGCGGTAATATTGGCCTGTCGCTTGCTAAAGGACTGGTAGCTGCGGGATATTATAATCCGCAGGATATTACAGTTACCAAGCGCAACATTCAGCATTTCTCTGCAGAAGCCGCTAAAGGTTTCCGGATTAGCGATAATAATGTGGATGCGGTAGCCTCTTCATCCATCATTATACTTGCCGTGCTGCCACAGCAGCTCAACCCTTTGCTGGATCAGATAAAGGAGCTGATCGACCCGGAAAAGCATCTGGTGATATCCGTAATTTCGGGCGTTAGCTGTGCTAATATCCAAAGCAAGCTGGGCGACAGGGTGCAGGTAGTACGCGCCATGCCCAACACGGCGATCGCCATCGGCCAGTCCATGACTTGTATGGCATCTGCCAACGCGAGCGACGAAAACATGGAGGAGGTGAGTAAGATGTTTAAAACGGTAGGAGACGTGATCCAGATCAACGAAGATCTGATGACTTCCGCCACAGCGCTGTGTGCTTGTGGAATCGCCTTTTTCCTGAGAGCCATTCGCGCTGCCTCTCAAGGAGGCGTAGAGATAGGTTTCCATGCGGACGAAGCGCTCAAGATGGCTGTGCAGACTGCCAAGGGTGCTGCTGACTTGTTGAAACTCCAAAATAGCCATCCTGAACAGGAGATCGATAAGGTGACTTCGCCGAAAGGCTGTACCATTGCGGGATTGAACGAAATGGAACATCATGGCTTTAGCTCCTCACTTATCAAAGGGATAAAACTGTCTGCATTAAAGGCAGGGGATTTATACACCAAGGATTAAGAGCAATGGTTGTAACCCTTGTAGAAAGCAGTATAGACTTGCTCAGGCAACTTATCAGTATTCCTTCATTCAGCAGGGAAGAAGATAAGACTGCTTCTTTAATTGAGTCATTTTTGAAAGAAAAGGGGATCAAAACCTTTCGCAAGCTGAACAATGTATGGGCCTATAATAAGTTTTTTGATCAGGCAAAGCCTACTATTCTGCTTAATTCACATCACGATACAGTAAAACCTAATTCAGGATATCGCCGGGATCCTTTCTCTGCGGATATTGAGGAGGGTAGGTTATACGGCCTGGGGAGTAATGATGCGGGTGGCTGTCTGGTATCCCTGATAGCGGTTTTTCTGGATTTTTACGATAAGAATGATTTGAAATATAATCTATGTCTGGCTCTTTCTGCCGAAGAAGAGATCTCTGGCAATAACGGGCTGGAATTGATTCTTCCCGAGCTTGGCGAACTGGATTTTGCCATCGTTGGTGAACCCACTTTAATGAACATGGCCATCGCTGAACGAGGTCTGATGGTTTTAGATTGTGTGAGTCATGGTAAGGCCGGACATGCGGCGAGAGAGGAGGGTGATAATGCCATTTATAAGGCGATGAACGATATAGAATGGTTTAAAAGCTATCAGTTTGCGAAGAAGTCGGCGCTGTTTGGCCCTATAAAGATGACCGTGACGATTATTGAGGCAGGGTCTCAGCATAATGTGGTGCCGGCAAGCTGTAAGTTTACCGTAGACGTGCGGGTGACCGATGCCTACCGGAATGAAGAGGTGTTGAAGATCATCCGCCAGTATGTAAGCTGCGACGTGGAGCCACGTTCTATTCGCCTGAAGCCATCGTCTATCAGTATCGATCATCCTATTGTACAGGCCGGTATTGCCTTAGGCAGGGAGACCTACGGTTCTCCCACGACGAGCGACCAGGCTCTGCTGGATATACCATCGCTCAAGATGGGCCCGGGCGACTCTGCCAGATCGCATATCGCGGATGAATTTATTTATATCAAAGAAATAGAAGAGGGCGTTAAGCTCTATACTCAATTAATAACGGAGGTTATGGCATGAAGGCGGATTTGAATAGGAGTCTGGAAAGTAATCGGGCGCTTTTGCGTCCTTTGACCAAGGATGATGAGGCCCCGCTTCAGAGAATTGCAAATGATGAGTCGCTTTGGCTTTTTGGTATCTCTGACCTGTCCAAACCGGGGGAGTTGCGAAAATACATCGCGAATGCGATCGCCGATCGGAATAATGAAGTTTGTGCGGCATGGACGATTATTGATAAAAAAACCGATCGTATTGTGGGATGTACCCGACTATCAGAAATCTCCTGGAAGGATGAGCGCGGCCAAATAGGATGGACCTGGCTTAGTCGTGAGTTTCAGGGTACCGGCTTAAACAAAGAAGTTAAGTTTCTGATTTTGAGCTATGGGTTTGAAATCCTGGGCCTTAACCGCATAGAGTTTAAGGCTGATGAACGAAACCATCAGTCGCGCCAGGCCTTGATTGGGATTGGTGCCACCCGTGAAGGGGTTTTGCGTGAGCATATGAAGTTACACGACGGGTATATTAGAAACACCGTTTTTTATAGTATTTTGAGGTCTGAATGGGATATCATTAAGCTGCAATATTTCAAAAATTTCGTGTCATTATGAGCAAGCTCTGGCAAAAGAATTCGGTAACCGAAGAATCTATAGAGAGATTCACCGTGGGCAGGGACCGTGAAATGGATATTTTACTGGCGCCCTTTGATGTGCTGGGCTCGCTTGCCCACACCCGAATGCTGGAAAGTATCGGATTGATGGGAAAGGATGATCTGAGCCGCATTCAGGAAGAGCTGAAAAATATCTACCGGGAGATCGAAGCGGGAAGCTTCACTATTGACCCTCATGTGGAGGATGTTCATTCGCAGGTGGAGATGCTGCTCACCCAGCGGATCGGCGAAGGCGGCAAAAAGATACATAGCGGAAGATCGAGGAATGATCAGGTATTGGTTGACCTGAAATTATTTTTTCGTTCGGAGATTCAAAAGCTTGTTAAGCATACCACGGCGCTATTTGAGCAACTCATCGCGCAAAGCAATGAGTATGAGGATAAATTGATGCCGGGTTATACTCATATGCAGATCGCTATGCCATCCTCTTTCGGGCTATGGTTTGGCGCCTATGCCGAAAGCCTGTCGGACGATATGGAGCTGATGCTGGCTGCCTGGAAGGTATGTAATAAAAATCCGCTCGGCTCTGCTGCCGGCTATGGCTCATCGTTTCCTCTAAACCGCACGATGACCACCGAACTGCTGGGATTTGACGCCTTGAATTACAATGTGGTGTACGCCCAGATGGGCAGAGGCAAAACTGAGCGCATACTGGCTCAGGCTATGTCGTCAATAGCGGCAACTCTGGCGAAACTGGCTATGGATGCCTGCCTGTTTATCAACCAGAATTTTGCCTTTATCAGTTTTCCTGATGAACTGACTACCGGGTCAAGCATCATGCCCCATAAAAAGAATCCGGATGTTTTTGAGCTTATACGGGCACGCTGCAATAAGATACAAGCGTTGCCGAACGAAATAGCCTTGATGACTACCAACCTGCCCTCGGGCTACCATCGGGATCTCCAGTTGCTGAAAGAGAACCTCTTTCCGGCGTTCAGCTCCTTGCATGAGTGCCTGGAAATGACCGCGTTAATGCTCCGGAACATCAGGATAAGAGAGGATATCCTGAAGGATGAGAAATATGCCTATTTATTCAGTGTTGAGGCGGTCAATGCCTTGGTATTAAAGGGTGTGCCCTTCCGGGAGGCCTATAAAAATATAGGTATCGCCATTGAAAATGGAGAGTTTAAAGCACCGGCTATGGTTAGTCATAGCCATGAAGGCAGTATTGGTAATCTCTGTAACGATGAAATCAACGCTTCTTATCGCTCGACCTTGGAGTCTTTCGGATTCCAAAAAGTCGATCAGGCGATAGCTGCGCTGCTTACTTCAAAAATATAAATTCCAGATCGCGGGAGCTTCCCTGCAAATAATGTAAAATGAATATATCCAAACTAGCAAACACCTTAGAGGGCTCGGAAATTATAAAGATTGCGGCTGAAATAAATGCACTAAAGAGACAGGGCGAGCCGATGGTCAATCTCACCATCGGCGATTTTGATCCGCAGATCTATCCTATCCCTCAGGGGCTTAAGGAAGATATCAGGGAGGCTTATCAGGCAAATCAGACTAACTACCCACCGGCAGAGGGTTTGGCAATATTGCGTGAAAATGTTTCGGCATTCCTTAAGTCGCAGGGCCATCGGGACTATAATAGCGCGCAGATTTTGGTTGCCGGAGGTTCCCGTCCGCTCATCTATGGGACGTTCATGGCGCTGGTTGATCCTGGCGATAAAGTGATATATCCTACTCCGTCATGGAATAACGATCATTATTGCCGCTTTAGCGGAGCCGAAGCTATCCCCGTTCAGACCTCTGCTGCGAATAATTTTATGCCGACGGCTGAGAATATCAGGCCTCACGTAAAAGGGGCTACACTGCTGGCACTATGCTCTCCCTTAAATCCAACGGGCACTATGTTTGCCCGGAAAGATCTCGAGGAGATTTGTGACCTGGTTATTGCAGAAAACGAGCGGCGCTCGGCAGATGAAAAGCCTTTGTATATCATGTACGATCAAATCTACTCCCAGCTTACTTTTGGGGGGCAGGTGCATTTTGATCCGGTTTCTTTAAGGCCGCAGTTAAAAGATCGGGTGATCTATATTGATGGTATTTCCAAATGCCTGGCCGCTACCGGCGTTCGTGTAGGTTGGGCTTTTGGTCCGGAACACGTGATAGAGAAGATGAAAACTATTGTTGGTCATGTGGGTGCCTGGGCGCCTAAAGCAGAGCAGACTGCCGTGGCGAAGTTTATAAGCCATGAAGCTGAGCGAAGTGCGTTCTTGTTGCATTTCAAGACCGCCATCCAAAAAAGCCTGGACACGCTTTACCAGGGCTTCATAAAACTGAAAGAGGATGGCTTTGCAGTAGATGCGATTAAACCCATGGGGGCAATCTATCTGACTATTAAAATCGGCTATATTGGCAAGACAAACCCTGAAGGCAAGGTGTTCAATAATAGCTCGGATATTATCTTTTATCTCATCAAGGAGGCAAAAGTAGGCCTCGTGCCTTTCTCTGCTTTCGGCGCAGACCCTAAAATGGATTGGTTCAGGGCTTCTGTAGGAGGCTGCTCCTTGCAGGATATCGAACGGATGCTCCCCATGCTTCGGGATGCATTGTCGAAGTTAAAATGAATTCTTCCCGGATCTTGCTCCGGGATTTCCTTTTCGTTCTTCCCGGACGCCGATCCGGGATCTCCTGATATTAGCTAAGTGCAACTCCGGTTCGGCATGACAGGGGTTGCTTCTAAACCCAGTTTTATAGTTTTACTCAGGAGGCCCCGTGTCGTGGCACGGGGAGAACTAATTATTGTGCCCGTGAAGGCCTGCTTTGTGTGCTTCTCTGACCACTCTGCCTTGCTGCAGCCGGCGCCTGGCGACTGCTGCTCTGCGTCCGTGCCTCTCGTGCACTAGGACGTTCCACGCTTTGTTGTCTCGGAGCACTGGCTTGCCTTTGGGTACTTGTCTGTCTTTGAGAACCGGATTGCCTTTGCTGCGAAACTGAAGGGCGCTGGCGTTGGGACGGCTGGGCCTCCCGGTGATCATATGTACGTGACGAGCGCTGGCTAGTGACAGGGGCATTTTGTGATCGCGCGCGGCTGTTGTTCTCAGTTCTTTGCCTTTCTGAAGGATTGCTCGTTCTTGCCGGACCAGTACTCCGGCTGCCCTCGTAAGCGCGTTCAGGGCGGGCCGTCTGCGTAGTAGCCTGTTGACGCGGCGTAGTCCTAATTACTTCGGGGCGTTCAGACCTGCTTTCTGCATACCTGCCAGGCCTGCTATTACGTACGTCGTGAATAGTCACCGGCTGCCTGGTAACTCTTCTGATCTCCTCAGCACGTGGACCACTATAATATTTTTGCCGGTTATAGACATGAGTGTTGTTGATAATCACCGTATTGTGATAGATGTTTATATTTCTCCGTCTGTCGTATCGTGGGTACGACCGATAATAGATGCTGCGTTGCGGAATAAATACCCAGTAATAGTCGGGGATTCTTCCGATCGATATATTAATGTGAATACCCGGCCCGAGCGGCGCCCAGCCGTAATATCCGCCCCCGCTTCTCCAGCTTACCCAGGCCGGACCCCAGGTAGTTCCCGGTATCCATAACCAACCGCGGCGTCCGGCATGAGTCCACCTTCCATAATGGAAGGGTGCCCATCCCCAGTCATAATCGGATACCCAGGTGTTGCCGTAAGCGGTCATCTCCCAATGGCCGCTGCTATAATAAGGACGAAATGAATCCTGGTCTACGTCCGGACGCCAAACCTTTCCGTATTGAGGGTCATCGATCCAAATACCGTAAGGAGATAATTCTTCATAGAAGGTTTCCAGAGAGACCTCATCATATTGTGCCCGGGCAGATATAGGGTTCATCGACACAATAAATAATAGTGCTCCAAAAACAAATGCCGGTAGGTGATATGCTGCTTTCATGGCTATAAAATTTAATTTTGTACATCCTTAAAAAGAAGAGTACATTGTTTCGACCTTGGTTGCAACGTATTGAAATTATTACGCTGTATACTATATATACGATATCTGCGGCATTTCAATTTTTCAATTTTGGAAGGTTCTATAGTCCTTAGACTTTAATTTGCGTAATTTGTAACATAACAAACTCTATGCCTGGCTTTCTATACCTGATTCCCGTCCCCCTGGCAGAAAATTCCGCCAATAAGTCCTTTACTCCTTATTTGATCGATACAATTAATCAGATAAACGAATATATTGTGGAGAATAGTAAAACGGCACGCCGTTTTCTTAAGGAAGCTGGGCTCAAAACCCCTCAAAGTGAACTCATTATACACGACTATAGCAAACATATGCGGGGGACGGATGTCAATGAGTTTTTCACCGGTCTTTTAGCCGGCCGGGACGTTGGGCTGATGAGCGAGGCTGGCTGTCCGGGTGTAGCCGATCCGGGCTCCGAAATAGTGGCTTACGCACATAAAAAAGGAATTAAAGTGGTGCCGCTGGTGGGTCCGAGCTCTATTCTGCTGGCCTTGATGGCATCGGGATTTAACGGTCAGAGTTTTACTTTTCACGGGTACCTGCCTATCGATAAGCTGCAGCGTGCCAATAGGATTAAAGAG
>CAZFQV010000085.1:0-8195 GCA_964521175.1 uncultured Sphingobacterium sp. | reverse complement strand
TATCGGATGATGAAGGCTCGGCTGTCCCTGACAGCAAGAAGATCAACAGCATTGGCAGTCTGGTAAATTTTGTCGTTTCTAAGATTGATCACCGTGAGGATAAGGTCATTGAATTTGTAGATGGAGAAGAGGGTTCCGAGGTATCGGGAATCAATTTAGGATTAGTGAAGCTTAAACGCAGGATTAAATAATTGAATAAAATGAAGAATTTTTTAGCTTTTACTCTGCTTGCCTTATTTGCAAATCAGAGTTTTGCCCAGAACAGTCAAAGAGATACTGTTATTTTGGTCACGACAGACTCCTTAAAGAAAGACCGGAAAACCGTTACCATAAAAATTGAGACAGAACGTCCGGATACGGCAGGTGTAAAAAAGCGATACTCCTCTAAGTTTTCATTCCAGCTGGTAGCCGCCCGGTTTGATATCGGGCTAAGTACCTATACAGATAAGGGCAGCTATACGCTCTCGCCGGCAAATGCTTATCTCGAGCATAGTAGCTGGAAGAGCAGTAACTTTGGGTTTGAGTTCTTCCAGATGGGTTATCGCTTTAACAGCCATTTTAAAGTCTACGCTGGTGCCGGTCTGGATTGGAACCATATGCGTCTGAAGAAGAACATCACATTTCAGAAGGATCAGCCTACACTCAGCTATGTTACCGAAGCGATTGACTTTAAGAAAAATCGCTTCTCGAGCCAGTACCTTAGGATCCCTCTTTCTTTTCAGTTACGAACAAATGAAGATGAAAAAGGAGATAAGCTGAATTTTGTTTTCGGTCCGGAAATTGGCTTTTTGTTGAATGGCAAAGTGAAGCAGATTAGCAAGGAAAACGGCAAAGATAAATTTAAAGACGACTATAATTTAAACCCTTTCCGTTATGGTGGCTTTGCCAGGATAGGGTATGGGGGAATCGGAGTTTATATGAAATATTATGCGAATGATGTCTTTGCCGATGGTCAGGGACCCAAAGACTTTAAAAACCTGTCATTCGGATTGATGCTAGGCTTTTAGTCCCCCCCCCCGACGAGCACTGATCAGGAGCGTCGGCAAACTGATCTCAGCCGCCATACGCAGTGATGGTGGTTTTTTTTATATTTGTTCGTATGCCAAGTTCCCATATTTTTTTAAAAAATGTAAGTAAAAGCTACACAGGCGACACTAAATCGGGTGTGGAGAATATAGATCTAAGTATAAATAAAGGCGAATTTGTTGCCATCGTAGGGGAGAGCGGAAGTGGTAAAAGCACGCTGTTAAAATTGATATATGGATTGATACCGGCCGATTCCGGGAAGCTCTATTTTAACGGTGAACCCATTCCAGGACCTGCCGATAAACTAATCCCGGGTCATGATTCAATGAAGATGCTTAGTCAGGACTTTGACTTGAATGTGTATGCTAAAGTTCGCGAGAATATCAATAGCATGTTGTCTAATGAAGATATCCGAGCCAAAAGGCAAAAGACGGCAGAGATGATGGAGTTCCTGGGAATAGACGGTTTGGCGGAGAGAAGGATAGTAGAGCTTAGTGGAGGAGAACAGCAGCGGGTAGCATTGGCAAGAGCAATTATCACTGAACCCGAGGTTTTACTACTCGACGAGCCGTTTAGCCAGTTGGATGCCATCCTTAAGAATCAATTTCGTGCCGACCTTAAACGATTATGCAAGTCTCTGGGTATTACTATTATCCTGGTCTCCCATGATCCGGTGGATGGCCTTACGTTGGCTAACCGATTGATTATTCTAAGGGATGGTAAGCTGATAGAATCCGGCGAGCCTGCCGAAGTATATAATTCACCCAAGCATATCTACACTGCACGCCTGCTAGGGAATGCGTTCGTACTCCCTGCTTCTGAGGCCCGGGAGATGGGTATCAGGGCGGATAAAGAACGGGTGATGATCTACCCCGAGTGGATACAGTTAAAGAGCAGCTGGAGCAGTAAAAAATATGTAATTAAAGAGATTTTCTTTAAAGGGTTTTATGAGGAATTATTGCTCGAGAGAAATAAAATAAGGATAAGCGCGATCAATAATAGACCTGGAATCTATAAGGTAGGGCAGCCTGTGCAGGTACTGGTCACCCGTCTCCTGGAATTTGATTAATTAGCGAAAAGGTAAAGACAGACGAGGTTTTTTCGTTCCTGTCTGCCTTTGATATAAATTAGATATTCCTCGCGAGCCAGTCACCTACTTCGCTGGTTTTATAGGCCTTGTCAGTGCCTGCAATATCTTCCGTTACTATGCCTTCGGCGAGCGATTTATTAACTACTGTCCGTATTAATGCTGCTTCTTCCTTCAATCCGAAGGCATCTTCAAACATCATAGCTGCAGACAGCACCGTAGCTAAGGGATTCGCGATGTCTTTTCCCGCTGCCTGAGGGTAGGAGCCATGTATAGGCTCAAATAATGAGGTGTGGAGGCCGATCGATGCTGAGGGCATCAATCCCATTGATCCGGAAATAACCGATGCCTCATCGGTCAGGATGTCACCGAAAAGGTTCTCGGTAATCATCACATCATACGAACTGGGCCATTGTACGAGACGCATCGCCACAGCATCCACAAATTCATAGCTCACAGTCACTTCAGGATAATCTTTTTCCATGGCTTGAACGGTTTCTCGCCATAGGCGTGAGCTTTCCAATACGTTCGCCTTATCCACGCAACATAATTTCTTACTACGCGTCATGGCCATCTCGAAGCCTAATTTGGCCAGGCGGGTAATTTCATCGCGAGTGTAGGTACAGGTATCGAAAGCAGTGTTTCCATTATCCTTGCGACCTCTTTCGCCAAAGTAAATACCACCTGTTAATTCGCGAAGGATGATCAGATCTGTCCCTTCAATGCGCTCTCTTTTCAGGGGAGAGTTGTCAATCAGAGAAGGGAATGTGAATGTTGGCCGCACATTGGCGAACAAGCCCAGTTTCTTCCTCATTTTCAGTAGACCCTGTTCCGGACGCACCGGAGCCTTCGGATCATTATCATATTTCGGATCACCGATCGCTCCGAATAAAATGGCATCGGCAGCCATACAGATGGCGTGAGTTTCATCGGGATAAGGCTCGCCGGTAGCGTCGATAGCACAGGCGCCCGTTATAGCCGGCGTCCAGCTTATTTCATGGCCAAATTTTGCAGCTACTGCATCCGATACTTTTACTGCCTGGTCGATTACTTCCGGACCAATCCCGTCTCCCGCCAGAAGAGCGATGTTTAATTTCATATTTTATGAGTTGTACGTTTTAAGTTATATTTTGTGAGTTTTACATTTGGAAAATGCCCTGCTGCTTACTACCGGCCACTGATACCTCATACCTCATACCTCCCACCTAAATAATATTCAGCATCTTCTGGGTAGATTTTATTGCGCATACGGTCTGGTCTGAGTCCAGGCCCCGGGTAATAAACTTTTTGGAAGGTGTTTCCCAGGTGATAATGGTTTCACAGAGGGCATCAGAATTGCTTCCCGGTGCGATACGGACCGCATAATCGATCAGCTTAGGAAGAGATAGGTCTTTTCTTTTATAGACCTTAGCCAATGCCTTCATAAAGGCATCAAATTGACCATCACCTTGTGCGTTTTCTTCGAAAAGTTCATCGTTAATGCGCACAGAAATCGTCGCAGATGGACGGAGGCCTTTAGAATGAGTCAGAACATACGATTCGACAATTACTTTATCGCAATAGGTGTTGCTGTCAAGCACATCAGAAATGATATAAGGAAGGTCTTCGGGGGTGACGGTTTCTTTTCTGTCGCCAAGTTCGATTACTCTTTGTGTTACCCTCTTGAGATCATTATCACTTAACTTTAGGCCCAGTTCCTGTAGGTTTTTTTCAATATTTGCTTTCCCTGAAGTTTTCCCAAGGGCATAGGTTCTTTTTCTGCCAAACCTTTCCGGGAGCAAATCATTAAAATACAGATTGTTCTTATTATCACCGTCGGCATGTATGCCGGCAGTCTGCGTGAAAACATTCTCACCCACAATGGGCTTGTTTGAAGGGATGCGAATGCCTGAAAAAGTTTCGACCAGCTTGCTAACCTTATAGATCGAAGATTCTTGAATAGAAACCTCTACGCCGGGTATAAAATCGTTAATAGCAGCTACGGCGCTTGCCATAGCCGCATTCCCGGCACGTTCACCCATGCCGTTGACGGTAAGGTGCAGGCCGTTTATTCCTGCCTTAACAGATTCCAAAACGTTCGCGTTGCCGAGGTCATAGTCATTATGAGCGTGAAAATCGAAATGGATTCGGGGATAGCGCGCCCGGATATCGGAAATATATTTGAAGGTTTCTGTCGGGGTCAACACACCAAGCGTGTCTGGCAAATGCACTCTTTTGATCTCTTGTTGCGATAAAAAGTCAAGGTATTGGTAAACATATTCGGGAGAATTACGCATGCCATTACTCCAGTCTTCGAGATACACATTGGTTGAAATACCTTTTGACTTCGCAAGGCCGATAACATCATGAATTTGGTCAAAATGTTGTTCAGGTGTTTTTTTTAACTGATGAGTCAGATGATTTAGGGAGCCTTTGGTCAGCAGATTTTGAACTCTCACCCCGGCACTGGCCATCCAGTCAACAGAAATTCCATTGTCTACAAAAGAAAGAACTTCAATCCTCTCACCGTATCCCTGGGCATTAGCCCAGTCCATAATAGATCTCACAGACTTCAATTCACCATCAGATACTCTTGCGGAAGCTATTTCGACCCTGTCAACTTTGAGCTCTTCGATAAGCAGCTGGGTTATGGTCATCTTTTCTGAAACTGAGAATGACACTCCGGATGTTTGCTCTCCATCCCGGAGTGTCGTATCCATAATTTCTATTTTCCGTCTTTCCACTGCTGTAATTTTTGTTTAAAAATGGTTAAAGTGGCAGGTTCGCTGCGAATTCCTGGATTTCACTCTTCATGTTTTGCAGGTAATCTATATCATCAAAGCCATTGATCATGTTGTCTTTTTTGTAAACACTGATATCAAACTTTTCGCTCTCGTTTGTGGCTAATATGGTTATAGTCTGCTCAGGCAGGTTAACTTCCAATTCAGTCTTCGGATCTGCCTCGATCGCGCGAAATATCTTTTCGGCAAATTCGGGGCTCACCTGCACCGGAAGAACACCGATATTGAGGCAGTTATTTTTAAAGATATCGGCAAAGAAGCTCGAGACTACGCATCTAAATCCGTAATCATAAACTGCCCATGCCGCATGCTCACGGGATGAGCCGGAGCCGAAATTCTTTCCGCCGACAAGAATTTTGCCGCTATATAGCGAGTTGTTTAGTACAAATTCGGGCTTCGGACTACCATCGGTGTTGTATCTCCAATCGCGAAAAAGATTATCCCCGAAACCTACTCGCTCTGTTGCTTTCAGAAAGCGGGCAGGGATCAATTGATCGGTGTCCACATTTTCGATGGGCAATGGAACCGCACTACTTCTTAGTATTGTGAATTTATCGTATGCCATTTTTTTGTTGTTTACGGATGATATCATCCGGTTAATTAAACCAATTCTTCAATAAGTTCCCTGGGATCAGTCACCACGCCGGTTATTGCGGCCGCTGCGGCCACCAGTGGGCTGGCTAGCATTGTCCTTGAACCGGGGCCTTGCCGGCCTTCAAAATTCCTGTTTGAAGTACTTACCGCATATTTTCCCGCCGGAATCTTATCGTCATTCATTGCCAGACACGCAGAGCAGCCCGGCTGACGCAAGGTAAATCCTGCTTCGTTAAGAATGTCGAGGATGCCTTCTTCTTTGATCTGCGTTTCTACGATATGTGATCCGGGAACTAACCATGCAGTAACATGGTCTGCCTTTTTCTTACCTTTAACGATGGAGGCGAATGCCCTGAAATCTTCGATGCGGCCGTTTGTACAACTACCCACGAAAACATAATCCACTTTCTTGCCGAGCATCGACTGTCCTTCCTGGAAGCCCATATAATTCAGCGATTTTTCATAGGTCGCAGCGCCCCCTTCCATTTCTTCAGCATTAGGGATCTGATTGGATATACCCATGCCCATTCCAGGGTTGGTACCGTATGTGATCATCGGCTCGATCTCAGAACCATCGAAAGTATATTCCTTATCGAATACGGCATCAGGGTCAGACTTGAGGGTCTTATAGTAGGCTAATGCTTTTTCCCAGGCATCACCTTTAGGAGTAAACTCACGTCCTTTGATATAATCGATGGTAGTCTGATCGGGAGCGATCATCCCGCCGCGGGCACCCATTTCAATACTTAAGTTACATACCGTCATGCGACCCTCCATGGACATATTCTCAAAAACCTCTCCTGCATACTCTACGAAATAGCCCGTTGCTCCTGAAGCAGTTAACCGGGAGATAATGAATAAAGCCACATCTTTAGGCGTTACAGCTCTGCTTAACTTGCCGGTAACGTTGATCCTCATTTTCTTAGGCTTGGGTTGCATGATACATTGCGTGGCAAGGACCATTTCAACTTCTGATGTTCCGATCCCGAAGGCAATTGCACCGAAAGCTCCATGTGTCGAAGTATGTGAGTCGCCACAAACGATCGTAGCGCCAGGCTGTGTAATACCATATTCTGGCCCTACAACGTGCACAATACCGTTCTTCTGGTGGCCTAAGCCCCAGTGACTGATTCCGTATTCATTCGAATTAGATTCCAGCGCTTTGAGCTGGTTAGCAGAAAGTGGATCAGCAACCGGTAGGTGCTGATTAATAGTTGGGGTATTATGATCCGCGGTAGCGAAGGTGCGTTCCGGATATAAAACTTTGACCCCCCTACGCTTTAATCCTAAAAACGCAACCGGACTGGTTACTTCATGGATAAGGTGGCGGTCAATAAATAATACGTCGGGCCCTCCTTCAATCTTCCGCAACACGTGGGTATCCCACACTTTGTCGAATAATGTCTTACTCATTTTTTTAAGTTTTTGCGTTCTAAGTTTTACCTTGTACTCTATAATCTGTCGTTTGCCGGAATCCCACAGCTGATATCTCACAGCTCATAGCCCGTCCTATACAAACTTATTCAGCGCATCCAGATAAGCATTGGCTGAAGCCCGGACGATATCCGTGCTGAAGCCATAACCCATATACGATTTCCCCTTATCAGTTACGCGCATGTCTACCTTGCTCACATCGTCGCTGCCGCTATGAATGGCATGAATATTAAATTCCTTGATGTTAAAGCTGCGGCCAATGATTTTTTCAATAGCTTTTATTGTAGCGTCAACGGGCCCGTTACCGGATGCAGTAGCCAGTTGGCCCGTACCGTTGTAATTCAGTTTTATAGTAGCCTCCGGATTGGTATGATCTCCACATGTCACCTGCAAGGACTCTATGGCGATGCCGTTTTTATAGTTATTATGGATCCCATGACCCATAAGCAATAAAATATCATCGTCTCTAATTTCTTTTTTTCCGTCTGCCATAATCAGGAACTGCTCGTATACCTGATCGAGGTCTATCCTCTCCAGTGTATAGCCGAGCCGCTCCAGGTGGTGTTTAAGTGCATGACGGCCGCTTCTTGCGGTGAGGATAATTTCCGACTGGTTAATGCCCACATCCTCCGGATTAATGATCTCGTAGGTTTCACGATGCTTAAGAACTCCATCCTGATGGATTCCAGAACTGTGGGCGAATGCATTCTTACCAACAATTGCTTTGTTAGCCTGCACCGGCATGCGCATCATGCGGCTCACCATACCACTTAACTCGTACAGGTGCTTACTGTTTATCTGATGATGAAAATTAAGGCTGTGATGAGTTTTCAGGATCATTACGATCTCTTCCAGAGCAGTGTTGCCGGCGCGTTCGCCAATGCCGTTGATCGTACACTCCACCTGACGTGCACCGTTTTGGATTCCGGCGATACTGTTAGCCGTGGCCAGACCCAGGTCATTATGACAATGCACCGAGATGATGGCCTGGTCAATATTCTTGACGTTCTCTTTAAGAAACTGGATCTTGGATCCATATTGTTCCGGAAGACAATAGCCATTCGTATCGGGGATGTTTACCACCGTTGCACCTGCTGCAATGACTGCTTCCACCATCTTTGCGAGATATTCGTTATCGGCCCTGCCTGCATCCTCCGCGTAGAACTCAATATCCTCTACAAAGGTCTTCGCATATTTAACAGCTTCTACTGCGCGTTCCAGAATGGCTTCACGAGTACTATTGAATTTATATTTGATATGCATGTCCGATGAGC